>JBKJTK010000434.1:0-11724 GCA_046590875.1 Chiayiivirga sp. | reverse complement strand
CAGCCAAAGCAGATGCTGCAGGCAGCTTCTTAGATTACGGACATGAAGCAATTGTTTGAAGCAATTTTGGGGACGGTGCGAATAAGGCATAGGGATCTCCCTAGTTCTAGCCCGCATTTTTCACGGATGGCGGGGCAAAGGCCGCAATTCAATGAAAAGGGATAGGAAATCCGATGCCCGTTCACCGCACAGAATACGCCGCTACTTGCCCGAAGCAAGGACGAGCCTTTCCGGCTCTCCTGACATACCTGTGGGGCAGATCCGTCCCGGAAGTGGCGGGCAGAAGCCCCCGAGTTCGAGCATGGCCAGGACAATGCGGACAATGGGGTCTGCGGACAATGGGGTCAGGTTGATTTTTCCAAGAAATCAACCCGACGCCTTTACTGCTTTTTTCTCCTCGGCTACCCGGCCTCGTACGCCTCGCCCACGGCACCATCTGCCCCGATCGGGACGATGATCCAGTGCCCGCCGAGCAGCATCCCATCCGCGTACACCCGCTCCCACTCGCCGGTATCCTCGAACTTGGCCGACAGCAGCCGCAGACGCGCCGCGAACTGTTCTTCCGTGACCTCGTCTGCGGGATCGCAGTACTCGTTGTGCGCGGCGGTCAGTTGTGCGGCGACAGCGGCTCGCACGGCCGGCTCGACGGCCGGGAGACGCCCAATCGCGTGCCGAGCTTCACCGGCTGTTCCGCTGCGAGCGCGGGGTCGAGTTCGAGCGCGGCGCGCGGCCACAACACGATCACGGTCGAACCGTAGTTGAAGCGCGCCATTTCCGCGCCGCGCTCGAGGCGGATGTTGCGGTCGCGCCAATCGTGCCGGATCGGTTGCGAGGCATAGGGCGGGATATCGACGCCGTTCCACACGGTCTCCACACCCGAGACCAGCAGCGCGCCCACCATCACCACGCAGAAGGGGCCGGCGTCGCCATCGAAGTGGCAGACCAGACGTTCGTTGCGCGCGAACAATCGCGGCACGGCGCGCGCCGTGGCCGGGGAAACGCTGAACAATCGGCCCGGCAGGTGCAGGGTTTCGCGCAGGGTGCCGGTGCAGGGCATGTGCACGCGGTGGTAGTCACGCGGGGCGAGGTAGACGTTGAAGAAGTGGCCGTCGGCGTAGGGCGCGGCCGCGGTTTCGTCGCCGAGTAATTCGGCGGCGGTGAAGCTCTGGCCCTTGGCCTGGAAGATACGTCCTTGCTCGATGCGTCCGAGTTGGCTGATGCGGCCGTCCGAAGGCATGAGCAGTGCGTGCGGATCCGGATCGAGCGGACGCGCGTCGGGTTTCAGCGCGCGGGTGAAGAAGGCATTGAAGCTGGGATAGGCGAACGCGTCGGACTCGACCGCCTCGCTCATGTCAGGCCGGAAGCGCTTGAGGATCTGCCCGATGAAAAAGTTCTTCCAGGGTCGCCAGCGCCAGTAAGCGAGGTAAAGCGCAAGGCGCGACAACAGGCGATGCGGCAACAGGTATTGCAGGACGACCGTGATCGGCATCTCAGCGGCCCGCCAGCGTGCGCAAGTCGGAGGCGATCTTTGCAGCATCCAGCGGCGGCCGGATCATGCCGACGTGACGCACCTGGGGATCGAGCAGCGCGATGTAGGCGGTGTGGTCGACGCTGTACTCCCCGTTCGCCCCTTCGGACTTGGCATAGACCATGTGCAGGCTGCGCACGAAGGGTTCGAGGCGTGCGTGGTCGGCTGTAGCCCCGAGCGCGCCAGGGCTGAAATAGCGCGCGTAGTCGGCGGTCTTGGCGGGCGTGTCGCGTTCCGGGTCGGCCGAGATGAAGACAATGCGCGGGCGCTGCGCTTCCGGCAGATCGACCAGAAGTTTTTCCGCCTGCGCCAGTTGCGCCAGCGTCGTGGGGCAGATATCGGGGCAATGGGTGAAGCCGAGGAACACCAGGCTCCAGCGGCCGCGCAGCGCGGCGGCATCGAGCACCTTGCCATCGCCGCCATCGAGCGCGAAAGCGGGCAGGGGTCGCGGTTCCGGATACAGAACGGTGGTTGTGAGTTGCGTCGGTGCCGCGGGAGCGGCCCGCGCAAACCAGCGTTGCCCGGCCCACAGGCCGAGGCCGGCCGCGAGCGCGACCAGAAGGATCGCCGTCATCGGCAAGCCGGTGGAGCGTGGAGCGGGCGTTGGGTTCATGCCGGAATTATAGCGGGGCACGACCGCTATACTTCGCGACGAATTCCCTGCACGTCCCGCCATGACAGCCGAACTCGCCTCGATCATCGACCTCATCCGCTATGGTGCGAGCCGTTTCGGCGAGGCCGGGCTCACCTTCGGCCACAGCTACGACAACGCCATGGACGAGTCGACGCAACTCGTTCTGCACGCATTGCATCTGCCGCACGATCTCAACCCGATCTATGGCCAGGGCCGACTCACCGCGGGCGAAAAACAGAAAGTGCTGGCGTTGTTCGAGCGCCGCGTGCACGAGCGAATGCCGGCGGCCTACCTGACCGGTGAAGCCTGGTTCGCAGGGCTCAGCTTCAAGTCCGACGCGCGCGCCCTGGTGCCGCGGTCACCGATTGCGGAACTGATCGAATCCGGCTTCGAGCCCTGGCTGGGCGGACGCGAAGTCATTCGTGCGCTCGATATCTGCACCGGTTCTGGCTGCATTGCGATCGCGATGGCGCACCACCATCCGGAGTGGCACGTTGATGGTGTCGATATCAGCGACGAGGCGCTGTCGCTGGCGCAAGAGAACAAGGTTCGTCTGCACGCTGACAATGTGCGGCTGCTGAAGTCCGACCTCTTCTCCGCGCTGCAAGGCGAGCGCTACCAACTGATCGTCACCAATCCCCCTTACGTCACCGACGCCGAAACCGATGCGCTGCCGCGCGAATATTCCTACGAGCCCGAACTTGGCTTGCGCGCCGGGCACGATGGGCTCGATCTTGCGCTACGCATTTTGCGCGATGCGCCCGAGTATCTGACCGAAGACGGACTGCTGATCTGTGAAGTCGGCGAGAGCGAGCGCGCGCTGGTGGCGTTGTTGCCGGAAATTCCTTTCGTCTGGATCGAGTTCAAGGTCGGGCAGATGGGGATATTCGCGATCGAGTTTTCGGAGCTGGTGGCGCATCATGGAAGCATCAAGGAATTGGCCGATGCGCGCTGACGCTGTTCTCCCCCCTCCGCGTAGCGGGGGAGGGTTGGGGTGGGGGTGTTTGAGGTGGGGACGTGGCGACGATTCGAGTCGTCGCGAGAGCGCCCCCATCCCAACCTTCCCCCGCGAGCGGGGGAAGGAGTAACAGCCATGTCTGACAACACCTTCGGCCGGCTGCTGCGCGTCACCACCTTCGGCGAATCCCATGGCCCCGCCATCGGCTGCGTCATCGACGGATGCCCGCCAGGCCTCGCGATTTCACCCGAAGAATTCCGCACCGATATCGATCGTCGCGCTACCGGCAAATCGCGCCACACCTCGCAGCGACACGAGACCGACGAGGTCGAGATACTCAGCGGCCTGTTCGAGGGCCGTACGACCGGCACCCCGATTGCGCTCTTGATCCGCAACACGGATGCGAAGAGCAAGGACTACGCCGAGATTGCCGAGCAGTTCCGCCCCGCGCACGCCGACTACACCTATTGGCAGAAGTACGGCATCCGCGACCCACGCGGCGGTGGTCGCAGTTCGGCACGCGAGACCACGATGCGCGTCGCCGCCGCGGTAATCGCGAAAAAGTGGCTGGCCGAGCGCTTTGGCGTGCGCGTGCGCGGGCATCTTGCGCAGCTTGGTGAAATCACGCCGCGCGGTTTCGACTGGGGAGCGGTCGAGAACAATCCGTTTTTCTGGCCTGATGCTGCCCAGGTGTCCGAACTGGAAACCTACATGGACGCGCTGCGCAAATCCGGCGACTCGGTCGGCGCGCGCGTCACCGTGGTCGCCGACGGCGTGCCGCCAGGTTGGGGTGAACCGATCTACGGCAAGCTCGACGGCGAACTCGCGGCCGCGCTGATGAGCATCAACGCAGTCAAAGGCGTGGAAATCGGGGCCGGTTTCGACGCGGTCGAACAACTCGGCACCGAGCATCGCGACGAGATGACGCCAGAAGGCTTCCTCAGCAACAATGCCGGCGGCATCCTCGGCGGTATCTCTACTGGCCAGGACGTGATCTGTTCGATTGCGCTCAAACCAACCTCCAGCCTGCGCCTGCCCGGTCGCAGCGTGAACGTGCGCGGTGAAGCGATCGAAGTCGTCACCAAGGGCCGTCACGATCCCTGCGTCGGCATTCGCGCCACGCCGATTGCAGAGGCCATGGTGGCGCTGGTGTTGATGGACCAGGCGCTGCGGCATCGTGCCCAGTGTGGCGACGTGGGTGAGATGACGCCGCGGATTCCGCGGGGCTGAAACGCCGCGCCAGTGTCGGGCGCCCTGTAGGGCGGCTGCACGATAGGCTTAGTCCGCATCGTCATGAGCAGGGCTGCGTTTCGCCCGAATTTGCCGATAAAGTGTCGCGCTGCGCCGCACCATCATGGTGGGCACCTACAGGATTCCTGATCCATGAATCAAAACCCGAAGATCGCGATCGCCGGCGCCACCGGCGCGGTCGGCGAAGCGTTGCTGGCCATACTGGAAGAGCGCAAGTTCCCGTTCTCTGACCTGGTTCCGCTCGCGAGCGAGCGTTCGGTCGGCAGCCGGGTGAAATGCGGCGGGCGCAGTTTCACGGTGCAGGAACTCGACAAGTTCGACTTCGCCGGCATCGATATCGCGTTTTTCTCTGCGGGTGGCAAGGTGTCGAAAATCCATGCGCCGCGCGCCGCGAAGGCCGGTGCCGTGGTGATCGACAACACCTCGGAGTTCCGTTACGAGGCCGACGTGCCGCTGGTGGTGGCGGAGGTCAATCCCGATCAGATCGGCAACCGTCCGCGCGGCATCATCGCGAATCCGAACTGCTCCACCATGCAGATGCTGGTGGCGCTGGCGCCGATCCATCGTGCGGTGGGCATCACGCGGATCAACGTGGCGACGTATCAGTCCGTGTCCGGTGCCGGGCGCTCGGGCATGGAGGAGCTGGGGCGGCAGACGGCGGCGATGCTGAATTTCCAGGAGGTGAAGGCGGAGAAATTCCCGCTGCAGATCGCCTTCAACGTCATCCCGCACATCGACGATTTCCAGCCCAACGGCTACACCAAGGAAGAAATGAAGCTGGTGTGGGAGACGCGCAAGATCCTCGGCGATGAGTCCATCCAGGTGAACCCGACCGCGGTGCGGGTGCCGGTGTTCTATGGCCACGCCGAGGCGGTGCATCTCGAAACCCGGGAAAAAATCACGGCGGAGGACGCGCGTCGTTTGTTCGAAGCCGCGCCGGGGGTGGTGGTGGTGGACGAGCGCAAGCCGGGTGGGTACCCCACGCCGGTCACCCATGCCGCCGGGCAGGACCCGGTGTTCGTGGGTCGCATCCGCGAGGACATCTCCCACCCGCGGGGCTTGAGCCTGTGGGTGGTTGCGGACAATATCCGCAAAGGGGCGGCGTTGAATGCCGTCCAGATCGCCGAGCTATTGGTAAAAAACGACGGGTGATCTATAGTTACGGCAGCGTTGTCAAGTCGTTTCTAGGATGGAATCCCGGATCTGAGGGAGACGGCTACGACGCCCTACGTCTGCACTTGGGGAAGTGATCGATGAACAAGCGTCTCCGACTCCCATTGGCTTTGTCGCTTGCCCTGGGTAGTACGTCTGCCTATGCGCTCGGTCTGGGCCAGATTGAAGTCACCTCTGCCCTGAACCAGCCGCTAGCGGCCGAGATTCCGGTCCTCAGTACCTTGTCGGGCGAAACTGACGCGCTGGTTGTGCGCTTGGCGCCGCCGGAAGCACTGGCACGGGTGGGTTTGCCGGTACCGACCGGCGTTGCGGCGAATCTCGAATTTGCGCTCGACACCAACAGTCGCGGGCAGACCATCATCCGCGTCACGACGCCGGGCAAGGTCAACGACCCCTTCGTCAGCTTCTTGCTGGAGGTCGATTGGGGTCAGGGCAAAATCCTGCGCGAGTACACCGTGCTGTTGGACCCGCCGACGATGACGCGGGTGTACTCCGCGCCCGTGGCGACGACGCCGGTCAGCGAGGCTTTGCCCTCGGCCCCGGAACCCCTGCCTGAGTTGCCAGCCGAAGAAACGCCGCCACCGCCGGCGATGACCGAGCCGACGTCCGAACCTGACCCCGCCGCCACATTCGAGCCGGTTCCCGAGCCTGAGCCGGAAGTAGTGGCGGAAGCGCCGCCCATGGCGGAGCCCGAACCTGAGCCGATGGCGGAGCCGGAACCTGAGCCGATCCCGGAACCCGAGCCTGCGCCTGCGCCTGCGCGCAGCGATACCTACGGACCTGTCGCTGCGGGGGAAACCCTCTGGTCGATCGCTCAGTACGCGCGTCCCGATGATTCCGTCAGCATGAACCAGATGATGCTGGCGCTGCTGCACGCCAATCCGGACGCTTTCATCGATCAGAACATCAATCGCCTCAAGAAGGGCGCGATCTTGCGCATCCCTGGCAATGAGGAAGCGCTTGCGGTTGCTGCGGTCGACGCGGCCGAGCGTGTGCGCGAGCAGATGCAGGCCTGGCGTCAGGCCAGCGCTCCCGTAGTGCAGCCGGCCGAGCCCGAACCCACGGAAACCTCGACATCACGTCCTGTGGCGACGGCGCCAGCGGTCCCCGATTCGCGGCTCGAACTGGTTCCGCCCAAAGGCGATGCGGCGGCAACCAGTGCCCAGTCCGGTGCCAGTGTGGCGGGCGAGGGCAGGGAACTGCGCGCCGAACTGGCCCGCAGTCGCGAGGATGCCAGCACGCTCTCGCAGGAAAATGTCGAGCTCAAGTCGCGCGTCGGGGAGCTGGAAAAAATCCAGCAGGACGGCAATCGACTGATCGAACTCAAGGACAGCGAACTGGCGGCGGCGCAGCGGCGCCTTGCGGAACTCGAAGCGCTACAGGCGGCTGCGGCAAGCGAACCGCCTGTGGACGCGAGCCCCACCGAACCTGCTCCCAACGAACCTGCTCCCATCGAACAAGTATCCGACGCTGATCCGGTAGCTGACACTGCGGCGTCCGATGCCGGCGCCTTGCAGCCGGCCACCGATGGCGTGAGCGGCGATCGCGACGCCGACCCGGATGCGCTGCCGGCCGATGGTTCCGATGCCACGGTCGCTGCGGACACAGCCGCTGCCGACGACACTTCCGTCCCCACCGATCCAGCCGTCACCGCCCCGATCTCGGCTCCGGCCGATGTCGTCCCCGCCGACGCGGTACCCACGGCCACGGCCAAACCCTGGTACCTGAGCCCCTGGGTACTCGGAGGCGTCGGCCTGGTGGTCGTCGGCCTGCTGGCCTTGCTGCTCGGACGGCGTAGGTCGGCGACGGAGGTAGCTCCGGCTGGTCGCTACAACAGTGGTGACGTTGCATCCACCATCGCGGCGGTACAGGCCAAGGCGGCAATTGTCGAAAACGACGAGGTCGATATCGATCACGAAGCCCGGCTGGCCGAGGCAATCGCTCGAGCGCCTGCCAACCTTTCCCGCCATCTGGATCTGGTGCGCTATCACTACGACGCCGACAACGCCGCCGGTTTCGAACACGCGGCCGAAGCGATGTACACCCGCGTCTACGACCCGGACGACCTGGCTTGGAAACAAGTTGTGGCGATGGGGCGAGAAATCGCACCGGAGCACCCGCTGTTCATGCAGCACGAAGCCGCGGTCCCGGCAGTCTTGGAGCCCACACCGAAGCCCGTCGTTGCCGCGCGGGAAGTCGAATGGGGCGCGAAGCCCCCGGTCGTGGTGGACAGCGCCACCACCCAGCAAATCCGGCTTGACGACGTAAAGACGGCGTACGCGACCCAGGCCAAACCGCCGCTCCCGGTGCCGCCAATGCAGCCTGTGCCGGAACTCTCCGTGCCCGAGTTGGAGGAATTCAGTTTTGAGCCCTCGCCTGTCGCGGCGGAATCCGCGATCGCGAGCAGCGACGGTTTCCTTGATGCGGACGCCTCGTCGACCAAACTCGAACTCGCCCGTGCCTATCTCGACATGGGCGATGTCGAAGGCGCACGCGGCATGCTTGAAGAAGTGGTCAGCGAAGGCAACCCGGGTCAACGTGCCGAGGCCAAGCGACTGCTGGACGAGATTCGCTGAGCCGCAGTGCGACAATGAAAGGGCCGGGAGCTTGCTTCCGGCCTTTTTGTTTCGACGTGCATGGATGCACTAGTGCCGCGGGCGCAGGATGCGCAGGAGCGACCCGGAATCAATATGCGTTACGCGCTGGGCATCGAATACGACGGCACCGATTTCCTCGGCTGGCAGCGCTTGACGCATGGCGCCAGCGTCCAGGGCGCGCTCGAAGCGGCATTGTCGTTCGTGGCCGCGCATCCGGTCGAAGTGACCTGCGCCGGGCGCACCGACAGTGGCGTGCACGCAGCGGGGCAAGTCGTCCATTTCGACAGCGGGTCGCCTCGCACTCCTTATTCCTGGCTGATGGGCGGCAATTCGCGCCTGCCGAGTAGTGTCGCGATCCTGTGGGTACAACCGGTCGCGGCCGACTTCCACGCTCGCTTCGCAGCGCGCGCGCGGCGTTATCGCTATCGACTGCTGAATCGCAAGGTGCGGCCCGGCCTAGAATCGCGCTCTGTGGCGTGGGACCGTCGCCCGCTCGATGCCGATGCGATGCACGCCGCAGCGCAGCTGCTGACCGGTGAACATGATTTCAGCGCCTTCCGCACCGCGCAATGCCAGGCGCCGAATCCGGTACGGCAGCTGCATTCGATCGCGGTGCGGCGCATCGATGACGAACTCGTCATCGAAATCCAGGCCAATGCCTTTCTGCACCACATGGTGCGCAATATCGTTGGCAGCCTGATCCTGGTCGGGTGCGGCGAGCAGCCGGTTGGCTGGGTGGGCGAACTGCTAAGGGGACGCGATCGCACGGTCGCCGGACCGACCGCGCCGGCAGCGGGACTGACCTTTCTCGGGCCGCGCTATCCGCGTGAATGGGGCTTGCCGGACGAGGTTTCGCTGTGATTAACGCGCATCGCACCCGGATCAAGTTCTGCGGCATGACGCGAGTCGAGGACGTGCAGTTCGCCGCCGAGTTGGGGGTCGACGCCGTCGGCCTGATCTTCGCGCCACGCAGTCCGCGTTGCTTGGAATTGGCCCGCGCGCGCGTATTGCGTGCGGCCCTGCCGCCCTTTGTGACCCCGGTAGCACTGTTGATGGATGCCGATATCGCCCAAGTGCAGGCGATGCTGCAAGCGGTGAAGCCTGCGCTGTTGCAGTTTCACGGCGCAGAAAGGCCTGAAGATTGTGCCCGCTATGGCCTGCCGTTTCTGAAAGCCGTGCCGATGGCGATCCCGGAAGGTGCGGCGATCTACGTCGCGCGGTACCCTGAGGCCATCGGGTTCGTATTCGACAGCCATGCCGCCGGCGAGGCGGGCGGCAGCGGGCAAAGATTCGATTGGAGCCGGTTGCCGCGTGGCATCGGACGTCCGGTATTGCTCGCAGGCGGTCTCGATCCGGAAAACGTGTTCGAGGCGGTGCGCTCGGTGCGGCCCTACGCGGTGGACGTGTCGAGCGGCATCGAATCGGCACCGGGCATCAAGGATGCGGAAAAAATGCGGCGCTTCGTGGCCGAGGTCAAACGTGCAGACGAGATAACGTGATGAGTGAGCGGATCGAGAAAGCGCAGGCCGACGTGAAGCCGGCCGATGTGAAGGACTACCATACTTACCCCGACGCGCAAGGCCATTTCGGCCCCTACGGCGGTCGTTTCGTGGCCGAAACCCTGATGCTTCCGCTGAAGGAGTTGGCGGCGGCCTATGAGCAATGCCGCAATGATCCGCAGTTCCTGGCCGAACTGGACGCCGACCTTAAACACTATGTCGGCCGTCCCAGCCCGATCTATCACGCCCAGAGATTGTCGGCGAAGGTCGGCGGCGCGCAAATCCTGCTCAAGCGCGAAGACCTGAACCACACCGGCGCGCACAAGATCAACAACACCATTGGTCAAGCCATGCTCGCCAAACGCATGGGCAAGACCCGGATCATCGCGGAGACCGGCGCCGGCCAGCACGGCGTCGCGAGTGCGACGGTTGCCGCGCGCCTCGGCCTGGAATGCGTCGTGTACATGGGCGCCGTCGACATCGAGCGCCAGGCGATCAACGTGTTCCGCATGAAGTTGCTGGGCGCGACTGTGGTGCCAGTGACCTCGGGTTCCAAGACCCTCAAGGACGCGCTGAATGAGGCGATGCGCGACTGGGTGACGAATGTCGACCACACCTTCTATATCATCGGCACCGTGGCGGGACCGCATCCGTATCCGATGCTGGTGCGCGATTTCAATGCAGTGGTCGGACGTGAGGCGCGCGCGCAAATGCTTGACGGCTACGGTCGCCTGCCCGACGTCGTGACGGCCTGCGTAGGCGGCGGCAGCAATGCCATCGGTATATTCCACGCCTTCCTAAACGACAGTAGCGTGAGTCTTGTCGGTGCCGAAGCGGCCGGCGAGGGCATCGCGACCGGCCATCACGCTGCCTCGCTCGTGGCCGGTCGTCCCGGCGTGCTGCACGGCAATCGCACGTATCTCTTGTGCGATGACGATGGTCAGATCATCGAAACGCATTCGGTCTCGGCCGGTCTCGACTATCCCGGCGTCGGCCCGGAACATGCCTGGCTCAAGGACACCGGCCGCGCGACTTATGTCGGCGTCACCGATGACGAAGCACTCGCAGCGTTCCATCTTCTCGCGCGCACCGAAGGCATCCTCGCTGCGCTGGAGTCCTCGCACGCGATCGCACAAGCCTGCAAGCTGGCGCGTGAATTGCCGAAGGACGCACTGGTGCTCGCCAACCTGTCCGGGCGCGGCGACAAGGACGTGCAAACGATTGCCAAGCTCGAGGGCATCACGCTGTGAGCAACCGCATCGACCGACGCTTTTCCGAATTGCGCGCCGTTGGCCGCGCCGCGCTGATCCCGTTCGTCACGGCCGGTGATCCGGGCGTCGACGCCACGGTGCCGGTGTTGCATGCGCTGGTGCAAGCCGGCGCGGACGTGATTGAGTTGGGCGTCCCGTTCTCCGATCCGATGGCCGATGGGCCGGTGATCCAGCTCTCCAGCGAACGCGCGCTCGCTCGCAAGGTCGGGCTCACGCGAGTGCTCGACTATGTGCGCGAATTCCGTCGCAAGGATGCCACCACGCCGATGGTCTTGATGGGCTATCTCAATCCGGTCGAACTCTACGGCGTCAAACGCTTCGCGCACGATGCCGCCGACGCCGGAGTTGACGGTGTATTGCTGGTCGATTGCCCGCCGGAGGAAGCCAGCGCCGTGCGTTACGCATTGGGCGAACACGGTTTGCACCAAATTCTGCTCGCCGCACCGACCTCCGACGATGCGCGCATCAGTGAACTGCTGCGCGAAACCGGCGGTTATCTCTATTACGTCTCCTTTGCCGGGGTCACCGGCGCGGCGCGGCTGGATATGGACGCGGTGCGCGAACGGGTGACCGCGATCAAACGCGACAGTGCGACGCCAGTGGCGGTGGGCTTTGGTGTACGCGATGCGGACTCGGCGCGTGCGATCGCAGCCTTCGCCGACGCGGTTGTGATCGGCAGCGCGTTGGTTCAGAACTTGGCCGATGCCGTGGATCCCGTCGATGCGGCGCGACGTGCGGCGTCGTTCCTCGTGCCGATCCGGGCAGCCCTGGACCAACAGGCCGATAGTGCCTGCGATTAAGCCGTCATCCCCG
>JBKJTK010000432.1:0-7266 GCA_046590875.1 Chiayiivirga sp. | reverse complement strand
TCAACATGCGCCAAGGATCGATCTCGCTGCTGCGAAGCATATGTCGCAATGTGAAGACGTCGGATTGCAGTTCGTCGTAGCGCCTGCGCAGTGGCTTCCAGACTTCGAAGTCTTGTGGCGTCACGAACAACTCGCCACGCCGCATCTGCTCCAGGAAGGCAATGTCAGCGAGCGTGTTCATTGCAACGTATGTCGCGCGCTCCTCATCAGGCACCCGTCGCAACTCGGCCAGTTCGTCGCTACGACCGGACAGCTGGAGGAAACGTTCATACGCGGGAACCTCGTACTGCCCCATACCCACGTCGGCGTAGTGCGCCTGCGCCTGTTGCAGCGTGGCGTCGTCGCGCCCCTGCAGCACGAAGAAGACGAACGCGTTCAGCAGGATCAGCACGGCGGTGGCGAGCGGAAATGTGTCGCGCGTGAGCGGGCGATGCAGCGGAAGGATCAGCATTGCGACGGAAGGGAGGACAGGGTCGGAGCAGCAGCGTCGGCGATTTCGCCCGCATCACGCAAGCGCCGACAGCGCTTGCGCACGACCCACGGCATTGGGATTCGCCTGCCGGCGATGCGGCGTCTTACCGACCGCCGCCACCTCCGCCGCCACCACCGCCGCCAGACGATCCCCCGCCACCGCCACCCGAACTGCTGCCCGGCGGACTGCTGGACGATGCGATCTGGCTGCTGAAGGAGCTGCCGAGCGCGCTGCCGAGATCGGTGAAATTGCTGCTCGCAAAGCCCGTTCCGCCGATCCAATGGGCCGAGCGCGCCGCTTCGGCCGCGACCGCCGTGCCGACGGCGGCGGTGAAACGCGCGGTCCATGCAGATTCGACGTCCAGCGCGAGCGCATACGGAAGCATCGCCTGGTAGCGCGCCGCGTCCAGTTGCGGTGCGGGCGACGTCAAGTTCGCCAGTTCGTCGCGTTCGGCGACGCTCAGGTATCGGCGCAAGCCTTCGATATGGTCGAGCAAACTCCGGCCATCGCGGGTGGGGCGGCGCAGCAGGAATGCAAAGACGATGCTGGTCGTGAGCATCAAGGCGCCGCCGGCAAGCACCAGCAAGATCGCGACCTCGTTGCCGCGCGTCAGTGCCAGCGCGACCACGCTCGCGATGATGGTGACGACGATTCCCAGGGCCAGCCAGCCGTAGTTGGTTTCGAAGTATCGCGGCTGGTACTTCCTCTTCAACGCCGCTTCGTGCGCCGACTTGGCGCTCATGAGCAACACGCGATTAGCGGCGGCCAGTTCGACCGAGCGCTGACCGCCGGCGAAAAGCGATTGCGCCAGCGTCTGCATGCTCGACGCCAACGAAGTGTCGTCCTCGATCGATGTGTCACCGCGATGCAAGGACCAAGCATCCTTGAGGAAGCCCTTCTCGCGCTCGATCCGCAGCACCCCGGCGACGCCCAGCGCCACGGCATCGGCGGAAAAACACACCGCGTCGTAACCATAACGACGCACGAAACGCAGCCCCGCCGGCGAATGCCCCTCCGCCGGTTCGTATTGAACAATAATCGTGCCTGCGGCGGGATCGCGCCCGATTTGCCGCCACAACCAAAGGTAGAACGCCAGCAACCCAACCAACGCGAAGAGACTGATGAGGGGACCCGCCAGGTCGCGCAGCATCCAGCCCAGTCGTTCGCTGGAGCTTGGCGCCCGCACGATGCCTTTCGGAAAACCGAGCGTCACGGTCATGCCCGCACCGGGCGAGAGCGGCGTGTCCAAGCGCCAGATCGCCCCGTTATCGAGTTTCTCCGCGCTGCTCGCGTTGGCGCGCGAACCGGTCGGGCCGGTATAGGCATCCAGGCGCAGTTCGTTCGCAACCACCGCCTGCGGCAGTTCGATGCGCGCGCTGGCGCGCTTGATGCGGAAGGCCCAGTCGTTGCCGGTCGAGTTCCAGTACAACTCGTCGTGATCGGCGAAAAACCCGATCTGGCGGCGAGTGCGATAGCGCAGCACGTAAGTGAACTCGCCCGGCACCGGCAGGAAATCATCATTGCCGAAATTGACCCGGACTCCGTTGGAAAGGGATTCGGTGAAGTAAGGTTCGGGTTTGCCGTCGCGATTCAGCGAGATCACCTCGAAATCAACGCTGTGCCGTAGTCCGTTGCGATCTTGGTAGCGGGTGGGGAAGTCGCGGTAGATGCCGCGCCGGATATTCTCGCCTTCGGCTCGGACCACGATGGTCTCGGCCACTCCGAGGCTGCCGTCGTTGGCGATCCGGATGTCGCTGTCGAAGCTGAGGATGCTTTCCTCGGCATGCGCAAGGTCGCCAATACACGCCAGCGCCAGGAGGAAAACCAACCGCGTCCGCATTGCGACATTCATGGCATCCCCTCGATCGACGGCGCCACGCGCGCCGCGGCGTCGGCAGTAAAGAATTCGGCTTCGCGGAATCCGGCCGATCGCGCGACGAGCATGGCGGGGAATCGCTGGATGCCGTCATTGAGATCGCGGACTGCGCCGTTGTAGAAACGCCGAGCGTACTGCAGGTGTTCCTCGACATCGACCAGATCGCGCTGCAACTGGCTGAAACTCTCGCTTGCCTTCAGCTCCGGATACGCTTCCTGCAACGCGATCACGCGCGACAGCGACTGCTCCAATTGCGCCTCCACTCCGGCCAACTGAGTCGGGCTCCGAGTTTCAAGCGCCCGTGCGCGCAGGGCCGTCACGCTCTCCAGCAGCGCGCGCTCGTGGGCACTGTAGGCCTTGACCGCCTCGACCAGCATGGGCACCAGATCGTGCCGGCGCAGCAGTTGCACGTCGATATCGCTCCATGCCGTGCGCACCTGATTGCGCAAGCGGACAAGGCCGTTGTAGATCCAGATGCCCGCCGCGATGACGAATAACAGCACTGCCGCAACGATCCAGAACATGCCCAGCCTCCCTGATTCCAACCGCGAGTCTACGACGCCACGGTGGCTTACACTCCGGACCTCTTCGAAACCCTTTCATCTCGACCCTGTGCCGCCGCCTGTCATCCTCCCGCCGCGTTTCACGAGCAGCGCATGAGTCGCTGGCGACCGCCCTCGCCCGCTTCCACCGCGATCATCACGCGTGAGGGCTTCGAGCGTCTTCGCACGGAGTTGAATGAACTGTGGAAGGAACGTCGGCCCGAAGTGGTGAAGGCGCTCGCCGCGGCCGCGGCCGAAGGCGACCGCTCCGAGAACGCCGAATACACCTATCGCAAGAAACAGCTCGGCGAGATCGACCGCCGCGTGCGCTATCTGAGCCAGCGACTGGAAGTGTTGAAGGTCGCCGAACAACTGCCGAACGACCGCGACGCGGTGTACTTCGGCGCCTGGATCGAACTGGAGGACCTCGCGAGCGCAGAAGTTTCGCGCTATCGCATCGTCGGCCCGGACGAAACCGATGCGGCGCGGGGATTCATCAGCATCGATTCGCCGCTGGCGCGCGCGGCTTTGAAAAAACGCGTCGATGATGAGTTCGAGGTGGCGTTGCCGAGCGGGGTGCGACGGTTTGCGCTGCAAGCGATCGCGTATCTCGATGATTAGCGCACCTGGATTCGAACGATTGTGACTTGGGTGTGAATGCGCACGACTCCGATGTGATCAACATCCCTTAGTCGGGCAAATTGCTCGTCGCTGCCGTGCGACTATTCTCAGAGATGTTCTTTCTCTCGTTCAGATTGACGAAAATGACAGCCGCAGCGCATGGGGCGCGCTTATTCCTGTGCTTCGCCCTGCCTTGTTCATTCGGCGCAGCCAGTGCGGATTGGCAGCGAAACTTTGAGGCGAGCTCCACGGAGATTGCACAACTCTCGCCCTATGCCTCGACACCCTCGAGAGATATCTACTTCTCGGGCAATACATCAGACCAGGTCCGTCTTGCGGCCAAGATTTCGATAAATGGTGTCATTGCGGAAGTCACTTCCACGCCCGTGCCGTATGGCATCGCGCTGCCCCCGTCGACGCAACAGGTCACGCAGTTTCAACACACCCCCTACGAGTCGATTCCTCACTCGCTGCGACCCTGCATTGTGCAGCGAGGCCTTCTCGGCCTTGACGTCCGCAGCTTCGACTACGCCGTGCGGCCTGGCCTCCTCCCCCTGTTCCCGCTTCCACCACAACTCGACAGCGGCAGCGGCCACACACTCCAGGCTTATCGCTCGGGTTGGGACCGACCGCATCGTTACGGGCGGGATTGCTCGCCGCAAGCCCTGCCCGAGGTGCCCGGCACGATAGTGGCTCTGAACAATGTGCCCGATGCGGAAGCCACACTGATCGCGTACAGCACGTCAACCGACAGCCGGTCCGCCGATCGCATTGCGCGCGTGGATGTCACGGCCTTGCGCTGGGACCGCTCGCTGATCTCGTCCGGTATGGGCCTGAACAACCTTTTCCTCGTCGCGTTGCCTGGCGGCGGCTATGCGTCCGCAGGCCAGGCCGTCAACGGCGGATTGGTCACACGCACGGCTGAGGACGGCACGATCCAGTTCAGCAAGCCTCTTCCGGATGGCGTCAGCGCGGAAGGTCTTCGCGCGCTGGGATCGAGTCTGCTGGTCTATGCCAGCCGCCCTTCGAATACGTACTTCCGGGAGTACCTGCTGCTGGTGTTTGCTTCGGATGGCAGCCTTGTGGGCGAGCATTCGCTCGGAAGCCGGATGTTGCGGGGCGCGCTACTCAGCACGGTCGCGAATGAAAGCCGGCTTGCCTTGGTCGTGGCATCCGGTAACCACATTCCGGTTACCGAGTCGCTGCTGGATATTTCCGAGGACGGACAACTCACGACGCGATTCTCCCTCCCGGCAGGCGTGCGATTGCTGATGCGGCTCGCCGATGGCTCGATCCTGGCCGGACCGTTCGCTGACTACGCCATCCATCGTATCGATCCCGCGAACGCCGCTACGCTCGGAACCATTGCCATGCCGCGGGTCGGGGCCTCATTGGCGCACGCGTCCACTCCTTTGGCCGATGCCCACGGCGTCGCGTTGATGACAGGCTTCAGTGGGGAGGACGCGGTGCTGTCGCATTTCGATCACGACGGGAACCTGCAGTGGCAACGGCAAGTGATGGCCACGACCCCCGACCTGCCAGGATCGCACTCACTGTTCGTGGCCGATGCATCTCGCATATGCCTGGTCCGATATGGAGGTGCGCCCATCTTCGCAAGCGTGATGGACTGCTACGCGCGTGACGATGGCCGGGACCTGGTCCGGGCTCGCGTCTTGTCCGAACTGCAGGGGTTACCCGCCCCGCTCCAACTCGATCCCGACGGCAGCTTGCGGTTCGTCGCCGCTGTCCAGCGTAGCTGTGCGTTTCCATGCACGGGGCAACTGAACTTCGTGGTTGCCGCGCCGGATGGCACGCAGACTCGTGTTGCTGAAGTCCCGTTCTGGTTCCGCACGCGCGATGACGACGCTTCTGGCCGTATCGCCCTGCTGTCGAGCCTTGGCCCGGTCTTGACCCCGAGCTACATGCTCGCGGTGTACTCGGTCGATGGTTCGATGCGCTGGCAAGGAGTCGTCACCGATACGGAGGGTCCATTGCTTCCCCAAATCGTCGACGAAAACGAGCGGGTGCTGCTGCATATGTGGCCCTTTGGCTCGGGATCCGTACAGCCTCAAGATCTGACCTTGGTCCAGGCCAACCCTGGCGCGCAACTGGCATGGCGCAAGAAGTATTCGAACTGGCCATTGTGCGACTCCGAAATTCGAGCTGCATCCACCGGCGACGGCGACTGGTTGGTGTATGCCCGCCTGGGTGAACCTGCAAGGGTCACCATAGACTTGAGAGGGAGCGGCGAGGATTGCCGGACGTTCGCAATGATGCGCGTCTCGGGTAGCGATGGAAGCGTGCGCTGGGAATCGCGTCAGCCGATCAGCCCGGAGTCATGGGAGCACTGGGTTCTCGCGGATACGCAACACGGACGCATCGCACGGATCAGCCCCGGTGTTTACGCCACTAGCCGCGACCATCGCGTTGTCTGGCACGACCTGTCCACCGGACGCGTGATCGGATCCAACCCACTTCCCGAATTCGCCTACCGGGTTTCGCGCCCCGTGCTGGCTCCCGATGGCGCGCTCGTCGACTTTGGCCCGGTTCGCCAAGGGGCGGCCTCGCAGGCGGTATTGACGCGCATCGAACCGCGCCTCGACGAACACGCCGGATTGCTCGATCCGCGTCAACCCGGCTTGCGCGGTAGCTGGTACTTCAAAAACACGACGGGGCAAGGCGTGCTTCTCGACTACCTTCCCGAACAGGATTTGTTGTACGGAGGCTGGTTCACTTTTCGCGCCGAAGGCGAGCATGACCAAGCTGGACTGCGCTGGTATATGTTGACTTCGCGGGCAGGCGAGCGAGGAGCCAAAGTGCAACTCGATATCGAATCGCACGAGAAAGGCGCATTCGCCAGCGGGCGTGCCGCGGAATCGCACCGCGTCGGCAGCGCGACGTTGACCTTGTTCGCCTGTGACCGCGCGACACTGGTGTATCGATTCGACGAGGGCCCGAACGCAGGACGCGATGGTGCCATCCCTCTATCGCGCGCGGTGCCGGCATCAAAGCCTTGCATCAGCTCGAACGAAACGCACCGGCCCGACCCTGCTTCGTCAGCTTCATCACCGCCGGCACTCGACGCGCGGTTGGGTGGTGCCTGGTTCGATCCCGAACACAAATCACAGGGATTTTTCATCGACCTACGCCCCAAGACGACCAGCGACGCCGGCTTCTTCGCCGGCGCCTGGTTCACCTACGATCCCGAAGGCGCCGCCGACGAGCCCACGGCGCAACACTGGTTCACGCTCGCAGGCGACCTACGCGAGGCACACGCCGGAATGCTCACGGTGCCGATCCAGCGCACCCTCGGAGGCAGCCTCGACGCGGAAGCGACCAGCAATACCTGGCAAGTCGGAACCGCCACCCTGCGTTTCACCGCCTGCAATCGCGCCACGCTCGAGTATGCATTCGATGAAAGCGACGTCGCGCACGCCTTCGCCGGCCGCAACGGCAGGCTCGCGCTCGAACGCATCGGCGGTTGCGAGGACTGAGGCCAAAGGTTCAGACCCACAGCGGTGTCGGGTAGACACGACCACTGCGAAGCGGCCGGAAGCACGGCGCTTTGGCGTAGAACGATTCGCGGATCGTGTCGGGATGCCAACCAGCGGCAGCGGACGCAGCTCCTGCGCGTCGTTCAGCGGCGTCGCCTCGGCGATCGCACTTGCGACGCGCGTGACGGCTGCGCGCGAGCAGTACCGGCGCGCATTGAATTGATGGACCGGTGCGGCTGGCAGACAATCCTGCCTTGTCGC
>JBKJTK010000412.1:0-5564 GCA_046590875.1 Chiayiivirga sp. | reverse complement strand
ACCGCGATGCAGGGCGCGCGCGCTGGCGCGGATGCTGGACAGGTCACCGATCACGATCGCGAACGGCGTCGATCCCGGCGTCAGCCCGGCGCGTACGCGCTCAAGCGCTTCCTGGGTGGTGTCCGCGCAGGTCAACTGGATGCCCCAACTGGGCAGCAACAGGGCCAGGCGATGGCGCAGGCGTACCTCGGGACCGACCAGCAGCGCGCGCGACAGGTCGGCGCCCGTACCTTGGGTGCGCATGTCACCGATCACTTTCAGCAGTGGCACTTCGAACCAGAAGCTGGCCCCGCGTCCGGGTTCGGAAACCACGCCGATGCGTCCGCCCATCAAGTCGACGATGCGCTTGCAGATCGCCAGCCCCAGGCCGGTGCCGCCGTATAACCGCGTGGTCGAGGCGTCGGCCTGGGTGAAGGAATTGAACAGCCGCGCCTGCGCTTCGGCATCGATGCCAATGCCGGTGTCGCGGATCTCGAAACGCAACAGGTGCTGGGCCGCGGTTTCGCCTAGTCTGCGCACGATCACGGTGACTGCGCCGCGCTCGGTGAACTTGACTGCATTGCCGATCAAGTTGCTGAGGATCTGGCGCATGCGTACCGGATCGCCGCGCACCGGCAGGCGCACCGCAGGGTCCAGTTGAAGATTGAGGCGCAGGCTCTTGTTGTCGGCTGGGCGCTGCATGAGCTGCATCACTCCATCCAGCACCTCGCGCAGGTTGAAGCCGGTGACTTCCAGCTCCAGCTTGTTCGCTTCCAGTTTGGAATAATCGAGGATGTCGTCGACGATGCGCAGCAACTGCTTGGCCGAACCGAACGCGGTTTGCACGTAGTCGCGCTGGTCCGGCGGCATCGGCGAGGACAGCAACAGGTCCAGCAGCGGGATAATGCCGTTGAGCGGAGTGCGGATCTCGTGGCTCATGGTGGCGAGGAACTCGCCCTTGGACATGGTCGCGGCTTCCGCGACCTGCCTTGCCATCACCAGCTCGCGTTCGAGCCGCTTGTGGCTCTCGATCTCGGCGCGCAGCTCCTCCACATGCTGTTGCGATTTGGTCGATTTCGCCGCTGCGATCACCAGGTCGTGACGTTCGGGTGGGGAGGGGTGCACCCGCAGTGCGCCGAGCAGGGCAAGCAACGCCGAGACGACGACGATCAACGTCCACGGCCCGTCGACGTCACTGAGTTGCGTCATGGCAACAACCGCGGCAACCAGCGCGCCGCCGATCGCCAGCCAGCGCGCCGCCACTGCTGCGCGTTCCGCCACTAGAGCACCGCCGTCTGGAAGTCGAACTCGAGCTCGCGTTCGGCTAGTTGCACCAGATTGCCCTGGATGTAGTCGATGCCCGACATCCACAACGTCGCGGCCGCTTCCGCATGTTCGACCCGTTGCGCGATCACGCTCAGTCCGCGGCGATGTGCGCGGTCGACGATCAAACGCAGTTCGTCGCGCAGCACCGAGGTGTGCGTCGCGCCGAGGTATTTGGCCGCGAGCTTGATGTATTGCACCGGCAATTGGTCGAGCACGCCGTCGCCTTCCAGGCCGCTCTCGAACCGGCTGAGACAGAATTGCACGCCTGATGCCACCAGCGCGCCGCAGAACTCCTTGACCCCTTCGACCTGCAGGCTGATGTCGTCAAGCGACAACTCGATGACCAGCGATTTGCCTTCGACGCGCCGCGTGTGCAACTGCGCGATCAGCCACGCCGCCTGCCCCGCGGCGCCCACGCTCGCGGCCGACTGGTTGACGAACAACTTCACTGGTCGATGTTCGAGCCGGCGTTGGTCGAGCACGTGCATCGATTGGGTGAGCACCCAGCGGTCGATGTCGAGCATGAGGCCGGCGCGAGTCGCCAGCGGCAGGATTTTCGCGGCGGTGTGCAGTTTGCCATTATCATCGCGCAGCCGTAAAAGGGTCTGGTACTGCGCTTCCTCGCCGCCCTGAAGTGCAACGATCGGCTGATACAGCAGTTCGAAATTTTCGTGTTCGATCGCGTTGCGGATCGCGGCGACCAACGCCGTGTTCTGCTCGTCCTCGACTTGCTTTGGCGGCTCGAAACGATGTACCCCGCGTTCGTGCCCTCGCGCCTCGCGGCTGGCTCGCTCGGCGGTATTGAGCAGGGCGCCCGCATCGGCAAAACCGTGGCGAAACGCACATACCCCGATCGAAACACGGATGCGCAGCGGTTGCGCCGCAATACCAAACGCGTGTCCAACGAGTAACCGGCGGAGATCTGCGGCGCGCGCTTCCAGTACCGCGTCGTCGCGTTCTGGACTGAACACCACCAGGCTGCCATCGCCGTAGCGCGTGGCGATCTCCTTGGCGTCGAGCTGGTTGACCAGAAACGCCGCCACGTTGCCGATCAGCTGTTCGACGCCCGACAGCCCAAGGCGATCGCGCAGCGTGGAGACGCCGTCGATCTCCAGGAACAGCACCCCGCCCGCGCGTTGGCGCACGTTGTCGGCGCCGAGCGCATCGTTGAGACGGTCGAGCAGATGCGCCCGGTTGTACAGGCCGGTGGCCGGATCGCGCGGGTCAGGGGCGCTGACGCGCTGGCGCAGCGCGCGCGAGCGCTGCACCCGGTTGGTGACCGAGGCGATCAGGTACTTGGGTCGAATGGGCTTGGAGAGGAAGTCGTCGCCACCGACACTGAGCGCTTCAAAGTGCTTGTCCTGGTCGCTCTCGCCCGACAGGAACACGATCGGGGTATTGAGGAACTCCTCGCGCTCGCGGATCAGCGCGGTCAACTCGGTGCCGTCGCACTGCGGCATGTAGAGGTCCATCAACACCATGTCCGGCTTGAAGCGCGCCATCGCGTCGAGCACCTCGAAGGCGTCGGTGACTACCAACGCGTCCATGCCGGCGTTGCGCAAGATCGATTCGGCGAACAGCGCCTGCGAGCGGTCGTCCTCGACCACGAGTATTCGAAACTTGTCGTCGACGGCGCCGCCGGCGAGCAGTTCTTGCAGTTTCGCCAGCACCTCGTTCACACCCGGGGGCTTGATAAGCAAGGCATCGGCACCGGCGCGGCGAGCGGCCAGCCGGATCGGCACGCTGTCTTCGTCGGAAAGCGCCAGCAGCGCCACGCGCGCACCGCTGCGCTCCCGCGTGCTGCGTAGCGCGGTGCCGATGCCTTCGAGTTCCGACAGGAAGGGCGCGTCCACGATGACCGCGTCGGGCGCGAGCGCGCCGAGGATTTCCTTCAGTTCCTCGCCCGAGTCGATGAGTTCCAACTCGTAGCCAAGCGCCTCCAATCGTTGGTCGAGCTCCGCGGCGAGAGGGCTGCTGTCAGTGAGGTGATAAAGGCGATGATGCGGTCGCGTCGGCATTGCCGGCGCAGCGGGCGCCGCCTTGGGCGGCAGCTTGGTGATGGGCGCGACGCGCGGGCCGATGCTGGTCGGGGCCTTGGCGGCGGGTACGACCGGCACCTCCGCAACCGCGAGCGCCGACGCTTCGGAGCGGATCGTTGCAGCCTCGAACGGCGCCTGTGACGGCATCTCGGCGGTGACGACGAACGGCAGCGGCAGGGGCTCGTTCGCCGCCAGCGTGGCCGTCACGCGCTCCGCAGCAGTGGCGTCCTCGACCCAGCGCCGCCAATAGTGTGGCGGCGCGATTTCGGCGCGTGCGGATTCGATATGGCGGGTGCTTTCAGCAGCGGCGTTGGCGGCCGTCGCAAGCGACAACCCCTCGGGCGCATGTGGGGCAAGTTCATCGAGCAGTTGCGCGATGCGGGTGTCGGCCGCGGGATCCGGCAGAGTTTCCTCGCGGAGGAAGCGGCCGAGCACATCCTCCAGCGCCAGCAATTGTTCGCTGACCTCCAGCACGCCATAGCGACCGCTGACGCCAGCCAGCCGCTGCACGTCGTCGAACAGCAGCGAGAGGCCGTTGATGTCCCAGCCATCGCGGCAAAAGCGCCGGCCGCGTCGACCGATCGCCTCCGCCCGCTTCGGCAGATGGCGCAGAAAGGCCAGTCGTAGCTCGGCGCGCTGAGTGTCAGCCTGAGCGTGCATGCGCGTATCTTTTCCCTGTGAACGAGAACTATACGCTGCGACGTCGGGACCTGTCAGCGCGCGGCGGATAGCCGAAGACTACCTTGTACCGAGCATTTTGAAGCATCAAGCCGCAGCGGGACGCTGCCGGAACACGCGTCGCAGCAACCACATCACCCCCAGCAGGAGGCCGATGCCGACACTCAGCACCAGCAGCAGGGCAAGCCATGGATGGCTGAACACCAGTCCGAGCGCGCTCAGGGCTACCACGTCTTCAGTCGTGGAGGCGGCCCAGTTGCTGAGCGGCTCCGGCGACGTGTTGATCAGGGCGCGGGTGCTGCTCTTGATCGCGTGGCTGGCCATCGCGGCACCTGCGCCGGCCGCGGCCCAGCCGAGACTGAGCTCGCCCTCCGGGCCAGCCAGTGCGGCGCTGGCCAGAAACGCACCGGCGGGAATCCGCAGGACGGTCTGGAGCAAATCCCAACCCGAGTCCACACCGGGAATCTTGTCGGCACCGAACTCGACCAGCGCCAGCACGCCCGCGGTGCCCAGCACCCATGGAGACTGGCACACCTGCAACGCGGTCGGCAGCTCCATCCAGCCCATGACGCTGGCCAATCCGAGTCCGAATACGGTGAGATACGCGCGAATGCCGGCTAGCCAGGCCAGGGTGATGCCGAGGGCGAAAAGCTGTGCTTCGTTCATCGGGGCCACCCGTCAGGCAAAAGGCGTGGGGTCTAGGGCGAAGTTGAAAGGGTGAGAACCGCACCGCAGTATAGCCAGCCGCGTGCTTGACGCTGCCCTCCCCGGCTGGCTAACTGCGGCCGGATTCCCCCTACGTTGCCGCGCATTCAGCGCGTGCCCGCCTCCGAACGCACCTCCCCATTCCGCGCGCTCATGTCGACGCCTTCCCCGACCAGCCGATTCGTGATCGTCCCGCATCGTCCACGCGCTCGCTCGCTGCTGGTGCTGCTGGCGGTGGCGTGGTTGGGCTCGCTGTGGCTGGTGTATGGACTGACTCGCCGCTACAGCGTGCCGGATCTGCAGCAAACCGAAGCGCAATTGGCGGAAGCGAACACCCGATTGGCCGATCTTGAGCAACGAGTCAATCGGCTGAGGCAGCGCAATGCCGTGGCCAAGCGTTCCGACGAGGTCAGCCGCGCGGCCAACCAGTCGTTGCAGGAGACCCTGTCCGATCGCGATGAGGAAATCGCCGCACTGCGCGCCGACACCGCGTTTTACGAACGTCTGGTTGGCGGCAGCGCGCAACGCCAAGGGCTTGCTGTCCACAGCCTCAAGCTGGATCCGACGGGCGACGGCGCGTGGCGCTACACTCTCACCCTGACGCAGAACCTGAAGAAAGCCAGCGTCAGCAAGGGCGACATCAGCCTGCGCGTGGATGGGGTCCGCGACGGCAAACTCAGCACCTTGGCATGGGACGACCTGCTGCAGACGCCGCAGGCCGCGCCGCAGGGATTTTCGTTCAAGTATTTCCAGCAACTGGAAGGCAGCGTGATGCTGCCGCCCGGCTTCACCCCGCACCGGGTGCGGGTGCAAATGAAATCCGATGGCCGCCAGAGC
>JBKJTK010000300.1:0-3176 GCA_046590875.1 Chiayiivirga sp. | reverse complement strand
GCCGGCCTGCGCGCCGATATCGTGGCCTGGGACGATCCAACCGTATCGTGGGCGCGTTTCGATGCGGTGTTGTTGCGTTCGACCTGGGACTACACCCAGCGCCTGCCGGAATTCCTTGCCTGGTGCGAGCGCGTCTCGGCGCTGAGCACGCTGCTGAATCCAGTCGAGGTGGTGCGCTGGAACACCGATAAGCATTACCTGGGAGAACTGGCGCTGAAACTCGTGCCGGTGATCCCGAGTCATTACCTTGAGCCCGGCGGCAATGCGGCCGCATTTCCGGAATTCGACGAGTTTGTGGTGAAGCCCTGTGTCGGAGCCGGCTCGCGCGGTGCGCGGCGCTTCGTGCATGCCGATCGCGACGCAGCCGTAACGCATGCGACCGCGTTGTTGGCCAACGGAAGCAGCGTGCTGGTGCAGCCTTATCTCACCGCGGTCGACGAGGTCGGCGAAACCTCCCTGATCTTCTTCGATGGACGTTTCTCGCATGCGATCCGCAAGGGTCCGCTGCTCCGACGTGGGGAGAATGCGACCCGCGCCCTGTTCGCGGCCGAGCACATCGGCGCGCGCATTCCCTCCGAGGAGGAACGCGAAGTTGCCAAGCGCGTGCTGGCGGCGCTGCCGTTCGAGCGCCTGGCCTATGCGCGCGTCGACCTGCTGCCGTCCCCGACGGGCCCACAACTGCTGGAACTGGAGTTGACGGAGCCGTCCTTGTTCTTCGCCACCGCTCCCGGTGCGGCGGAGCGCTTCGCCACAATGCTGGCGCATCGGCTGGGAAGCGCATCACAGGCGTGACCCGACTCCAGGGTTTTTCGAGCTCGCAGTTGTTTGGTCATGCCGCCCGGTGGTTTGCGCGTCCACGCCCCCTAACCGACACTGTGTGCCGATTCCACCGTTTGCCGGACGCATGAGCGCTGTCACACCTCTTATAACCGCCACCCCGACCCATCTCGATCGGCTCGAAGCCGAGAGCATTCACATCCTGCGCGAGGTGGCGGCCGAGTGTCGCAACCCGGTGCTCTTGTATTCAATCGGCAAGGACAGCTCGGTGCTGCTGCACCTGTTGCTGAAGGCGTTCGCGCCGGCGACGCCGCCGATCCCGTTGCTGCACATCGACACCACGTGGAAATTCCGCGAGATGATCGCATTCCGCGACCAGCGCGCCGCCGAGACCGGCGTCGAATTGCGCGTGCATATCAACGAGGATGGCGTGCGTGATGGCGTGGGACCGTTCTCGCACGGATCGACCGTTCACACCGACGTGATGAAAACCCAGGGCCTGAAGCAGGCGCTGGCGCAGTACGGCTTTGACGCCGCGATCGGCGGCGCGCGTCGTGACGAGGAGAAATCGCGTGCCAAGGAGCGCGTCTTCTCTTTCCGCAGCGCGCAGCAGCGTTGGGACCCGAAAGCGCAGCGACCGGAATTGTGGAATCTCTACAATACCCGTCTTGCCGCAGGCGAGAGTCTGCGCGTGTTCCCCCTGTCCAACTGGACCGAACTCGATATCTGGCTCTACATCTGGCGCGAGAAGATTCCGGTCGTGCCGTTGTATTTCGCGGCGATGCGTCCGGTGGTGGAACGCGACGGCGCCCTGATCATGGTCGACGACGAGCGTCTCCCACTGGCGCCGGGCGAACTACCGGCGCAACGCCAAGTCCGTTTCCGCACCCTGGGCTGCTATCCGCTGACCGGCGCGCTCGATTCGGACGCCGACACGCTGGAAAAAGTCATCGCCGAGATGTTGGTGGCGCGCAGTTCCGAGCGTCAGGGTCGCGTGATTGATCGCGATGCGGGGGCGTCGATGGAGAAGAAGAAGCAGGAAGGGTATTTCTGATGGCTCGTTGTGAGAGCGCCCCCATCCTCCTTCGACAAGCTCAGGACAGGCCAAGCTTCCCCCGCAAGCAGGGGAAGGGGCAAAAGCACGGACCGCTCTTCTCCTTCCCCTGCTTGCGGGGGAAGGCCGGGATGGGGGCGCTCTTGGGCGCGACACAATGAACTCGCCGCAAACCGACATCGCCGCCTACCTCCGCAACCACGAGGCCAAAGGCCTGCTGCGCTTCATCACTTGCGGCAGCGTCGACGACGGCAAGAGCACGTTGATTGGCCGACTGCTGCACGACACCAAGCGACTCTACGACGACCAGCTCGCCGCACTTAGCGCCGACAGCGCGCGCTTCGGCACGCAAGGCGACAACGTCGACTACGCCCTGCTGCTCGACGGCCTCGACGCCGAACGCGAGCAAGGCATCACGATCGACGTTGCCTACCGTTATTTTTCCACCGACCGGCGCAGCTTCATCGTCGCCGACTGCCCCGGACATGCGCAGTACACGCGCAACATGGCAACCGGCGCCTCGACCGCCGATGTGGCCGTGGTGCTGGTGGATGCACGCAAGGGCGTGCTGACCCAGACCCGACGACACAGCTACATCGTGTCCCTGCTTGGTCTGCATCACGTGGTGCTGGCAGTGAACAAGATGGACCTGGTGGACTTCGATGCCGAGGTGTTCGCGCGCATCGTCGAGGACTACCGCGTGCTGGCCGAACGCCTCGGCATCGCCAGCGTGCAAAGCATCCCGCTGTCGGCCTTGCGCGGCGACAACCTGATCGATCGTTCCGCCGCGACGCCCTGGTACACCGGCCCCGCCCTGCTCGAACATCTGGAAGGCCTGACGATCGAAGCGCCGCGCGCGCGCGGATTTCGCCTGCCGGTGCAATGGGTCAACCGACCCGACCAGAATTTTCGCGGCTACGCCGGCGCCCTGATCGGCGGCGCAGTGTCGCCCGGCGATGACGTGGTGGCGCTGCCTTCCGGACGCCGCACCCGCATTTCGCAGGTGTTTGGCGCTGACGGCGAACTGGCACGTGCGCTGCCCGGCCAGGCGGTGACGTTGACGCTGCAGGACGAACTCGACGTCAGCCGCGGCGACATCCTCGCCGCGGCCGACGATCCGCCGCAGGTGGCCGACCAGTTCGCGGTGCACCTGCTGTGGATGGGCGACCACGCGCTGGTGCCGGGCCGCCGTTATTGGCTCAAGCTCGGCGCGCGGACGCTCTCGGCGCAGATCACCGAGATCAAGCACAAGATCGACGTCGATACGCAGGAACACCTCGCGGCCAAGCGACTGGAACTCAACGAAGTCGCGTATTGCAATCTCAGCGTCGACCAGCCGCTGGTG
>JBKJTK010000149.1:0-4094 GCA_046590875.1 Chiayiivirga sp. | reverse complement strand
CGTTTAAGCCGCTATCGGCTCCGGCCACAGCGTGTGGCTCGGCTCTCCTCAGAGCAACCCACGTCCAGACGGAGGCAGGCCGCTTCAGCGGGTGCCGGCGACCATGATGTCTACGCTCGACAGCAGCAGCGAGTGTTGACGGGGTCAATCGTTAGTAGTAATACTACTAACCATGAACTTGACCGATACCCAGCAAGCCATCCTCGGCATGATCGCCGAGCGCATCGAAGCCGATGGCATGCCGCCGTCACAGACCGAGATCGCACGCGCCTTCGGTTTCAGCGGCGTGCGCGGGGCGCAATATCACCTGGAAGCACTCGAAGCCGCCGGTGCGATCGAGCGCATTCCCGGTCGTGCGCGTGGCATTCGGGTGCGGCAGATGCCGACGCCAGCGCAAGCCTCGCTGTCGCTGGAAGCCGACAACGACGACGCCATGCGCCTGCCGGTGCTGGGCCAGGTCGCGGCCGGCATGCCGATCGGCGCCGGCATCGACGAGGGCAGCGTGCCCGACGCCTACATCGTGCTCGATCGCGTGCTGTTCTCGCCCAAGCCCGACTACCTGCTGAAGGTGAAAGGTGATTCGATGCGCGACGAAGGCATCTTCGACGGCGACCTCATCGGCGTGCATCGCACCCGTGATGCGCGTTCCGGCCAGATCGTGGTCGCCCGCATCGAGGACGAGATCACGGTCAAGCTGCTCAAGATCAGCGCCAACCGCATCCGCCTGTTGCCGCGCAATCCCGACTATGCCCCGATCGACGTGCAGCCCGACCAGGACTTCGCGATCGAAGGCTTGTATTGCGGCTTGGTGCGACCGAACCGATGAACCTCCGTCGTCGGGTTGTTTTCCTAGCTCCGAATCCACGTTTCTCCGCTGCCGCTGCGTTTGCGCATAAGCCAAATTGGTAACCGGCCGCTGTTGTCGCAGTCGGTGCGACGCGACCTTCCTAGTTTGACCCCACACTCAATCGAACCTCCGAGGATCACCACGATGGACGACAACAAGAAACGCGCTCTGGCCGCCGCGCTGAGTCAGATCGAAAAACAGTTCGGCAAAGGCGCGGTGATGCGCATGGGCGACAAGGTCGACGAACCGGTCGAGGTGATCGGCACCGGCTCGCTCATGCTCGACATCGCGCTCGGTATCGGGGGCTTGCCAAAAGGCCGCGTGGTCGAGGTCTACGGCCCGGAGTCTTCAGGCAAAACCACGCTCACCTTGCAGACCATCGCCGAGTGTCAGAAAGCCGGCGGCACCGCGGCATTCATCGACGCCGAGCACGCGCTCGATCCGACCTATGCGCAGAAACTCGGTGTCAACGTCGACGATCTGCTCGTCTCGCAGCCCGATACCGGTGAGCAGGCGCTGGAAATCGCCGACATGCTGGTGCGCTCCAATTCGGTCGACATCGTGGTGATCGATTCGGTCGCCGCGCTCACCCCCAAGGCCGAGATCGAGGGCGAGATGGGCGACCAGTTGCCCGGCCTGCAGGCGCGCCTGATGAGCCAGGCGCTGCGCAAACTCACTGGCAACATCAAGCGCAGCAATTGCATGGTGATTTTCATCAATCAACTGCGTCACAAGATCGGCATGATGATGCCGGGCCAGAGCCCCGAGGTGACCAGTGGCGGCAATGCGCTCAAGTTCTATGCCTCCATCCGACTCGATATCCGACGTATTGGAGCGATCAAGAAGGGCGACGAGATCATCGGCAACCAGACCAAGATCAAGGTGGTCAAGAACAAGATGGCGCCGCCGTTCAAGCAGGTCATCACCGAAATCCTCTATGGCGAAGGCATCAGCCGCGAGGGCGAGCTGATCGACATGGGCGTGGAAGCCAAGCTGGTCGACAAGGCCGGCGCCTGGTACGGCTACGGCGGCGAGCGCATCGGCCAGGGCAAGGAGAACGCGCGTCAGTATCTCAAGGACAACCCCAGCGTGGCGCGGGAACTGGAAGCCAAGTTACGCGAGAAGTTCGTGCCGGCGCTGGTGATCGGTGAAGAGGCCGAGGCTGGAGTTGAGGCTTGATGCAACGCGGAGTCCGTCGGATGTGGCGTGAGCGAGCGGGCTCCGTCCGATAAGCCTGACGCCTACCGCAAGGCGCTGGGCTTGCTGGTGCGGCGCGAGCATTCGCGCCGCGAACTCAAGCGCAAACTCAATGCCAAGGGCGTCGATCCATTCGACGCCGCCGCCGCACTCGAAACCCTGAACCGCCAGGGCTACCAGGACGACGCCCGTTTCGCCGAAATGTTGGTGCGGACGCGTATCGGCGGCGGTTACGGTCCGCTGCGCATCCGCGCCGAGCTGGGTACCCACGGCATCGCGGCGGAAGTCGTGGCGACGGTGCTGGCCGAAGCCGATCCGGATTGGCCCGCACTGGCTATCGAGGCTCTGCGTCGCCGCCATGGCTTGCAACCCGCACGCGATCGCGCCGAAATGCACAAGCGCGGGAATTTCCTTCAGCGGCGCGGGTTCGACATCGAGTGTATCCGCGCGGCTACCTCCGCCAAACTCGACGACTGAGCGTAGCGAAAGCGCAGCCCGCGCAGCGGGCGTTGTCGCGCAGCGACCGACTGAGCGTAGCGGTCGCTTCCGGCATCCTGCCTCACGCGACACTGGCACATCCCTGTGCGGCGAAAGCGCAGCCCGCCCACGCGGGTATTGCCGCGTGGCGACCGACTGAGCCGTCTTGCGGCATCGACCGTGGACTGGCGGCTTCGCCCGAATCCAACGGGCTGATAACCTGTAACTAATCCGGTCGAATTCGGTTGCAAGCTCAAGGGCCCGCCCGCATCTTTTAATGCTCGTCGTGCCCGCGAAGGCGGTGATCCAGTGTCTTTCGCCTGACCGAGGCGCCGCGGAGTCACTGGATTCCCGCCTTCGCGGGAATGACGACGCTAAAGTAACGCCCTAGGCTTCGTGCCGACGCTCGACTCCCAACTTCTGATTCCCGGCTGCCAATCCATGAAAACCAGCAACGAAATCCGCCAGGATTTCCTCGAGTTCTTCCGCTCCAAGGGTCACGCCGTCGTCCCGTCCAGCCCATTGGTGCCGGGCAACGACCCGACCCTACTGTTCACCAACGCCGGCATGGTGCAGTTCAAGGACGTGTTCCTCGGCGCGGAGAAGCGCAGCTACTCGCGTGCGGCGTCGTCGCAGCGCTGCGTGCGGGCCGGTGGCAAGCACAACGATCTCGATCAGGTCGGCTACACCGCGCGCCACCACACCTTCTTCGAGATGCTGGGCAACTTCAGCTTCGGCGATTATTTCAAGCGCGATGCGATTCTCTACGCCTGGGAATTGCTGACCAAGGTCTGGAAGATTCCGGCCGACAAGCTGCTGGTCACGATCTATCACACCGATGACGAAGCCTTCGACCTTTGGCACCAGGACATCGGACTGCCGACCGAGCGCATCATCCGCATCGGCGACAACAAGGGTGCGCCGTATGCCTCCGACAATTTCTGGCAGATGGCCGACACCGGTCCCTGCGGTCCGTGTACCGAGATTTTCTTCGACCACGGTGCGCATATTGCCGGCGGCCCGCCGGGCTCGCCGGAGGAAGACGGCGACCGTTACATCGAGATCTGGAACAACGTCTTCATGCAGTACGACCGCCAGTCGGACGGCTCGCTCGTGCCGCTGCCTGCGCCCTGTGTCGACACCGGCATGGGTCTTGAACGCGTCTCGGCGGTGTTGCAGCACGTGCACAGCAACTACGAGATCGACCTGTTCCAGCACCTGATTCGCGCCGCGGCTGCGCTCACCGACACGAAAGACCTGGAAAGCAAATCGCTGCGCGTGATCGCCGATCACATCCGCGCCTGCTCGTTCCTGATCGTCGACGGCGTGCTGCCCTCCAATGAGGGTCGAGGATATGTCCTGCGCCGCATTATCCGTCGCGCGCTGCGCTACGGCTGGATGCTGGGCGTGCGGGGCGGTTTTTTCCACAAGATGGTCGCGCCGCTGACCGAGGTGATGGGCGAGGCGTATCCGGAACTGGTCGCAAAACGCGTCACGATCGAAGCTGCGCTCAAGGGCGAAGAGGAACGTTTCGCCGAGACGCTGGATTCGGGCATGAAGATTTTCGATGACG
>JBKJTK010000141.1:0-3188 GCA_046590875.1 Chiayiivirga sp. | reverse complement strand
CGTTTAAGCCGCTATCGGCTCCGGCCACAGCGTGTGGCTCGGCTCTCCTCAGAGCAACCCACGTCCAGACGGAGGCAGGCCGCTTCAGCGGGTGCCGGCGACCATGATGTCTACGCTTCTGATTGACAGTCGCAGCTACTTCAAGGGAGCTGTTCGCCCTGATCCTTCGACAAGCTTAGGACGGGGTAGGCCTGCGGCGTATCGAAGGGCAGCCCTCAAGGCGGGCGCGAAGATCGTTAAGTCGCCTCGATCGAATCCACCCGCTGGAACCCACGTGGCAACTGATTGCCCCGCGACGCCCGCGTTCCAACGTACGCCTGCAGGTCGCGCCAGCTCAGGATCAATTTGCGCTGGCCGCAGAACAATGTCAGTTCGCCTCCTGTGCGCACGCTCGCCACCGCGATCACGCGTTCTTCGCCCGATTTCAGTTTTGCGGGTGCAATCTGGATGAGTTTGTTGCCTTTGCCCTTGTCGAGCTCCGGCAGTTCGGTGAGCGGGAACGCCAGCAGGTGCCCCGCCGACGTAATCGCAACGGCAAGGTCGGTGGCGGCATCGTTCACCCCTACGGGCGGCAGCACGGTGGCGTCTTTATCGGGATTGATCAGCTGCTTGCCGGCCTTGTTGCGGCCGAGAAAATTCTCGTAGCGCGTCACGAAGCCATAGCCGTAGCTCGATGCGAGCAGGAATCGCGCCTCGCTTTCACCCATCGCGAGACCCACGAACGCGGCGCCCGACGGGGGTGAGAAGCGGCCGCTCAGCGGTTCGCCATTGCCGCGCGCCGAAGGCAAAGTGTGCGCGACACTTGAGTAGGCGCGGCCGGTACTGTCGAGAAAGGCGGCCTGCTGATTGCTGCGTCCGCGTACGGCGGCGAGCAGCGCGTCGCCATCGCGATAGGACAGGGCTGCGGCATCGACGTCGTGCCCTTTCGCGGAACGAATCCAGCCTTTGGCGGACAACACCACGGTGACCGGTTCGCTCGCCACCAGTTCCGTCTCGGACAGCGCCTGCGCGGCGTCGCGCTGAACCAGCGGGCTACGGCGCGCGTCGCCGAACTTCTTCGCATCGGCGAGCAGCTCGTCCTTGATCAACTTCTTGAGCTTGGCGTGCGAGCCCAGGACCGCCATCAGTTTCTCGCGTTCCTTCGCCAGATCGTCCTGCTCGCCACGGATTTTCATTTCCTCCAGGCGCCCAAGCTGCTTGAGCCTGGTGTCGAGGATGTAGTCGGCCTGATCCTCGCTCAGCGCGAAGCGCGCGATAAGCGCGGGTTTGGGCTCGTCGTCGCTACGGATGATGCGGATGACTTCATCGAGATTCAGAAACGCGATCAGCAAGCCGTCAAGCAGGTGCAGGCGCCGTTCCACTTTTTCCAACCGGTGCCGCAGGCGGCGGATCACGGTGTCAGTGCGAAACGCCAGCCATTCGCTCAGGAAGGTCTTGAGATTCTTGACCTTCGGCTTGCCGTCGAGACCCACGACGTTGAAGTTCGCGCGGTGACTTTTTTCCAGATCGGTGGTCGCGAAAAGATGCCCCATCAACTGTTCGACGTCGATGCGGTTGGAGCGCGGCACCAGTACCAGGCGGATCGGATTGGCGTGGTCGGATTCGTCGCGCAGGTCTTCCAGCCACGGCAGCTTCTTCGCGCGCATCTGCTGCGCGATCTGCTCGATGATCTTGCTCGGGCTGACCTGGTACGGCAGCGCGGTGATGACGATATTGCTGTCCTCACGCGTGTACACGGCGCGCGCACGAATGCTGCCATAGCCGGTTTCGTACATCTTCAGCAGATCGGCGGCGGGCGTGATGATTTCGGCCGCGGTTGGAAAGTCCGGGCCGCGCACGTGTTCGCACAGCTCTTTTACGCTGACTTCGGGATCGTCGAGCAGGCGCACGCAGGCCGAGACGACTTCGTTGAGATTGTGCGGCGGCATGTCGGTCGCCATGCCGACCGCGATGCCGGTGGTGCCGTTCAACAGTAGATGCGGCAGCCGCGCCGGCAGCCAGGTCGGTTCCTGCAACGTGCCGTCAAAGTTCGGCGCCCAATCCACGGTGCCATGCGCGAGCTCGCCCAGTAGCATTTCGGCGATCGGGGTGAGCTTGCTCTCGGTGTAACGCATGGCGGCGAACGATTTCGGATCGTCGGCTGAACCGAAGTTGCCCTGTCCGTCAATCAGCGGATAGCGATACGAGAACGACTGCGCCATCAGTACCAGCGCCTCGTAGCAGGCGCTGTCGCCGTGGGGATGGAATTTTCCGATGACGTCGCCCACCGTGCGCGCGGATTTCTTCGGTTTCGCGGTCGAAGCGAGCCCGAGCTCACTCATCGCGTAGATGATGCGGCGCTGTACCGGCTTCAACCCGTCGCCGAGAAAGGGCAGGGCGCGGTCCAGCACCACATACATCGAATAATCGAGATAAGCGCGCTCGGCGTACTCGTGCAGCGGAATCTGTTCGAAACCATGAAAACTGGGGCGGGGTAGGTCAGGCATTCAAGAGACGCGTTACGCAGATCGGGGGCGCGATTCTAGCGCGGTCGCGACCTTGCTTCGGCGGCGTGACCCATCGCCATTCGCCGCGACGCGGCGGACTCGTCCGCCGCGTCAGGGATTTCAGTAGGAAGGCGCGCCGCAAGCATAGGTTTCACTCGACGAGGCGCTGTATCTTCCGTTGCTGACCGTCAGCGTGACGGTGATCGGCTCCGGGACGGCACAACTGACCGATTCCTGCACCGCATGTCCTTGCGGCAGCATGGTCTTGCTCTTGCTGCCGTGCCGCTCGAATGTCCACTGGTAGCTTAGGCGCCCGCGGCGCTTGTGCTCCTGCGGCCAGCCCATGCAGTGAAGCGCGCCCTCGCTCGACGCACATTCGTGATGCAGCATGAAGGCTTCGTCAGCGACTAGCGTCAGAGCCGCTTTCGAATCGGGCAACTCCATGATCTCGAAAGCATTCGGCGGGCAGGTCCAGGCCTTGATCGCTTCGCAGGTCGGCGGTTCTTCTTGGGCTCGTGCGACGGCAGGCAGGGTGAGCGCCAGCAGGGTCACAGAGACAAGGGCAAGTTTGAATCGGTTCATGACGAGGACTCCGTTGAGGTTGAGTACTGGTGGGGTTGAGTACTGGCTGCGGGTGCGTTTTCAGGAAAAAAGCTCCTCTGACGACACGCAGGACGGTCGTTTCGGGGCTGCAACAGGAAA
>JBKJTK010000045.1:0-6304 GCA_046590875.1 Chiayiivirga sp. | reverse complement strand
AGCCGTCGCCGACGCGCTGAAGGCCAAGCTGTTGCCCGCGGAAAAAGTGCGCAACATCCAGATTCCGACGACCAACTCCGTCGCCTACGACCGCTTTCTCAAGGCCGAGCATTTCACCCGGAAGATCGTTGCGGGCAGCGCGAAGGATCCTGCCGGCATCGGGCGTCAGGCCGTGGATCTGTATGAAAGTGCGATCGCCGCCGATGCGGATTTCGCGCTGGCCTACGCGCAACTGGCGCATCTGAAGGGCTATCTGTACTGGAACGACATCGACTCCAGTCCGCAGGCGATCAACGCCGCCCAGGTCGCCGCGACGATGGCGCTGACGCTGGAGCCGAACCTGCCCGAAGCCCATCTGGCCATGGGCTATGTGCGCTACTGGGGTCGCCGGGATTACGCGGGGGCGCTGACCGAGTTCGCGACCGCACGCGCAAGTTTGCCCAATGACGCCCAGGTGATTGCGGCAATCGCCTTCGTGCACCGCCGCCAGGGCAACCTGTTGCAGGCCATTGCCGAGTTGCAACAGGCGGCGGAGCTGGATCCCTATGATTCCAGTCTGCCGCGCGATCTCGGCGATACCTTGCTTTATCTGCGCCGCTACGCCGAAGCCGTGGCGGCCTTCGACCGATCGCTGGCCCTGGCGCCGGACAACATCGAGACGCATATCTATCGGGCCGGTGCGCTGCAGATGTGCGGCGACCTCGATGGAGCGCGTCGCGCGCTGGCATCGATTCCTGCGGACTACGATCCGCAAGGGTCGGTGTCGCTGGCGCGATTCAATCTGGCCCTGGCAATGCGCCAACCCGAGTCAGCACTCGCGGCCATCGCCCTGGCGCCGACCTGGCTGCTCGACAACGTCAACAACATTCTGACGCCGACGACCCTGCTGCGCGGACGCGCCCTGGCGCGGATGGGTGCCACCGGGCCGGCCTGCGCCGCGTTCATCGGCGCGCAGCAGGAGCTTGAGGCGCAATTGCTCGAATCGCCCGAACACGCGGGCGTCCACGGCAACCTAGCCATCGCGCATGCGGGGCTCGGCAAGAAGGACGACGCATTGGCGGCCGCTCGCCGCGCCACCGATCTGCTGCCGATCTCCAAAGACATGCTCGATGGCACCTTCCATCTTGCGTGCCTGGCGAAGATCGAGGCCCAGGTCGGCGAAACGCGGTCTGCGCTGGATCACATCGAACAATTGCTGGCCGCAACGGCCGGTCACGAGGTTTCCGCCGCCTCGCTGCGTAGCGACCCGGCCTGGGATTCGCTGCGCGACGCTCCGCGCTTCCAGACCTTGTGCGCGGATGCGGCGGCCGATGTGGCCGATGTCCCCGCGGTCGTTCCGGCCATGCGCGCGTCTCCGTCGCTGCTGTCGGAACTAAATCGCCGCAACGTCATTCGTGTGGCCGGCTTGTATCTGGTGGGTGCGTGCCTGATCGTGCAGGTGACGGCGACGCTGTTGCCGGTGTTTGCCACTCCGGCGTGGGCGATGCAGGCCCTGCTGGCAACGCTTGCGCTCGGCCTGGCGCCGACGCTGGCCTTGTCGTGGATGTTCGAGCTCACGCCCGAGGGGCTCAAGCGTGGTTCCGATGTCGACCCGTCGAAATCCACTTCGCTCCAAACCGCGCAGCGACTGAACCGCACGATTGTCGCGGTGCTGCTGCTCGCGCTGGTGTTTTTCGGCGCCGACAAACTCGTGTTCGCGCCACGGCGAGAGGCGGCGCGAGACTTGGTGGTCGCACCGACCGCACCGACGCAGACCGCGACCCAGAACGCCTCGATCACCGAAGATGTCATCCCGACAAAATCCATCGCCGTACTGCCGCTGGCCAACGCCAGTGGCGATCAGGACCAACAGTATTTCTCCGATGGCTTGTCGGAAGACCTGATCACTGCACTGTCGCAGTTTGGTGGTTTGAAAGTGATCGGCCGCCACTCCGCGTTCCAATTCCGCGACAGCAAGGAGGATGCCACGACCATCGGCGAAAAACTCGGCGTGGCGCATCTACTGGAAGGCAGCGTGCGTCGCGCCGGCGACACGGTGCGAATCACCGCGCACTTGATCCGGACCGTCGATGGCAGCACGGTGTGGTCGCAGAGATATGATCGGCCTTACCAGGACCTGTTTGCGCTGCAGGACGAGATCACCCAGGCCGTCGCCGACGCGCTCAAGACCCATTTGCTGACCGAGGTGGGGGCCGTGGCGCAAAGTGACCGCCCGCCCAGCGGCAATCTCGAGGCCTACAGCGCTTATCTGCTCGGTGATTTTCATGTGGCGCGCGGCACCGAGGACGACCTGCGCAAGGCCATCGACGCCTATTCCAACGCGACTCGTATCGATCCCGGTTATGCGCAAGCCTGGGCCGCACTGTCGAGCACTTGGACCAGCCTAACGGGAAGATTCCTCGATACGACCGGCATGCCGGAGGGTTATGCCCGTGCACGCGACGCGGTCGACACAGCCTTGTCGCTCGACGCCAACCTGACCGCCGTGCATCTTGCGCGCGGCAAGTTGCTCCTGTTTGCCGAATTCAACTGGGTTGGCGGCGAAGCCGAGTACCGCCGCGCTCTGGAGCTGGCGCCCAACGACCTCGCAGCCAAGGCCTCGCTGGCGGAGGCGCGGGCAACACTCGGGAACCCGGAACAGGCGGTGGACCTGCTGCGACAGGCCCTCGCCACCGACGCGCTGAATGCGAGAAACCATCATGTGCTGGCCACGTATCTCATGGCGCTCGGACGCCTCGAAGAAGCCGAGCAGGCGCTGCATCAGGCGATCAAATTGCAACCCGCCGCGATGGGCAATCGCGAGCAACTGGCAATCGTCGAGATACTGCGCGGCAATGCCGCGGCGGCGGAGCGCTTTGCCAGGCAGGAGCCCACCGGCGATTGGCAGGACGCGGCGCTGGCGCGGGCCTTGCAGATCGGCGACGACCCGGTAGCCGCCGATGCCGTGCTGAAGACGGTGATCGACCGGCAAGCCGACAAGGCGGCGTATCAGATCGCCCAGATCCATGCCTTGCGCAAGGACCCGGACAAAGTCTTCGAGTGGCTCGATCGCGCCTGGGCCAACCGCGACGCCGGCGTCAGTCTGTTGCTTTACGATCCAATCCTCCTGCGCTATCGCGACGATCCGCGTTTTGCGGCGTTCGCCCGCAAGATCGGGTTGCCGGCGCAGGCAGTGGGGGCTGCGACAGCAACATTAGCGCCGGTCGCGACGTCCGCACCATGAACCATGGCATGCCTCTCGTCGCAACACGCCACCGCAACTTCATCAGGCCCTGCGCGATGCCATGTCTTCGTAGTACCTCGTGAACGGCTCGGGTACCGCCTATCTGTTCGCCATGCAACCGGAATACCGAAAGATCGTGCGCGAGCTAACGCTTTCAGCCGTTGCCGCTCACATCTGGGCGAAGTGCTTGCAGCAGCCGAGCCCGACCGAACAGCACCTGCTCGATTGCGCCCCGCCGGTCTTCGAAGCCGAAGCGCAAGCGGTGCTCGCCGGCTACATGGCAGACCCGAAGCTCCATCCGGAACTTCGCTTCTGGGTGGCCAATCAGGGCGTGGCCCTGAACGTGATCGGAAACTACAAGCCGATCTTGCGTGACATGCTGGGAGGCGGGGAAGCGAAGGCCACACGGTGAATATCCTCGGTGAACTCAAGCGCCGCAACCTCATCCGCATGGCCGGGTTGTACCTGGTCGGGGCGTGGTTGATCGTGCAGGCAGCTGCAGCCCGGATCGGGTCCGACCTGTCTGTTTGACATCGATCAAGCTATCGTCATACGCTTATCTCATCGATAAAGCGGAGGTGCGTCATGCAATCAGTTACTGTTTCCCCAAAATTCCAGGTGGTGATCCCACTCGTGGTTCGAGAAGCATTGGGGCTGCGGGCCGGCGTCAAGCTGCAGGTCGTGCAGTTCGAGAATCGCATCGAGTTGATTCCGGTGCGCTCAAGCAAATCGCTGCGTGGATCCCTACGTGGGATCGATACCTCGGTGCCACGCGAGCGAGATCGAGCATGACGACGCGCGCATGAACGTAGTCGATTCCTCGGCGTGGCTTGAGTATTTTGCGGACGGGCCAAACGCGGAGCACTTCGCCAAGGTGATCGAGAAGCCAGACGGCTTGCTGGTGCCGTCGATCACCTTGTTGGAAGTGTTCAAACGCGTCTGCCAGCATCGCGATGAATCTGCCGCCTTGCAATACGTGGCGGTGATGCAACAAAGCACGGTGGTTGAACTGGACGCAGCGCTAGCCGTGCGCGCGGCAGCGCTCGGCTTGCGTCACAAGCTGCCATTGGCCGACAGCGTCGTCTATGCCACAGCGCAACATGCCAACGCAATCGTGTGGACACAGGATGCGGATTTTGAGGGGCTGCCAGGGGTACGTTTCTGGCGCAAGTCGTAACACGTCCAGCACTCGGCAGTTTGCTCAACAGAATCAGGGATCGGCATGAATTTCATTACCGAACTCCGCCGCCGACATGTCATCCGCATGGCCGGGTTGTATCTGGTCGGGGCCTGGCTGCTCGTGCAGATTGCCGGGGCGCTGCTGCCGATCTTCCACACCCCGGACTGGGTGCTGCAGACACTGGTCGTGCTGCTGGCGTTGGGGTTCGTTCCGACGCTGGTGTTCTCGTGGATTTACGAGCTGACCGCCGAGGGCCTGAAGCGCGATGCCGAGGTGATGCCGGAGCAGTCGATTGCCGCGCAGACCGGGCGACGCATGGACCGGCTGATCTTCGTCGGCCTGCTGGCGCTGATCGCCGCCATCGCTGCCGACCGTTACTGGCCGCAGGAGAAACTACAGTCAGCGTCGACTCTCCAGACCACGTCCGGCGAGACGCCGTCCAAGGCCGCAGCGAATGTCGATGCCTACCCCGCGGATTCGATCGAACCCGGCTCCATCGCGGTGCTGCCCTTCGTCAACATGAGCGCGGACAAGGACAACGAGTTTTTCTCCGACGGCATTTCGGAAGAACTGCTCAATGTGCTGGTCAAGGTCGAGGGCCTGAGCGTCGCCTCGCGCACTTCGTCGTTCGCCTACAAGGGTCGCGAACAGAGCGCCGCGAGCATCGGTTCGGAGCTGAAGGTCGCGCATGTGCTCGAAGGCAGCGTGCGCAAGTCCGGCAGCCGGGTGCGCATCACCGCGCAGTTGATCGATACCGCCAGTGACCGTCACCTTTGGTCGGAGACCTTTGATCGCGAACTGACCGATATCTTCGCGATCCAGGACGAGATCGCCAAGGCCATCGTTTCAGCATTACGCGAAACCCTGGGTGACCGCACTTCGGCGCCCGCCGTGGAGGTTCATGCCGATACCGACAACCTGGATGCCTACCAGCTGTATCTCAAGGCGCGTGGATTGTTCCTCTCACGTGAGCGCCTCGACGAGTCCGTGCGTCTGTTCGAGCAGGTGGTTGTCCTGGATCCGAAGTTTGCGCGCGGCTGGGAGGGACTTTCGGTCGCCAGCGCGGTGATCATCGACTGGTTCAGCACCTATCCTGAGATCGATCCCGATGCCCTGCTAGCCCGTGCCGAAGTGGCCGCCGACCGCGCCCTGTCGCTGGACCCCACGCTGTCGATGCCGTGGGCCGCCCGCTCACTGATCGTTGGGCACGAGAGGCCGGTCGACAACGCGATAGTCATGGATCACGTCGGCCGCGCCATCGCCGCTGATCCGCGCAACGCCACGGCCATTCTGTGGCGCGGCATCAACTGGATCACGCTCGGCTTCTTGGATCGTGCGTCGGCAGACTTCGACCATTGCCTGGAAATCGATCCAGCCTACGGCAATTGCTTGCGCTGGAAAGCGCTGGCGCTGCTGTTCCAGGGCCAGACCGACGACGCCCTTGGGCTGTATCAGGAGGGCATGGCCAAGGGATTCAACACCAATCGCGGCAATAGCTTCGTCGAGCCCTTGATCCGGCGCGGCGACAGCTTCGCGGCGATCCTGTTGATGCGGGAACTCCGCTGGCCAGTGGAGATCCAGCAGGCCGTGATAGCCAGCCTGAGCGATGGCCTGCCGCCACCGGACATGGCGGCGCGGATCGCGCGCTATCCGCAGGCCGAGCGCCAACAATACGTCTGGGGACTGCTGTTGCGCGACTACCCGCTTGCGGCCGAGGACCAAAGAACCAACCTGACGCTGGTTGAGCACTGGGACCTCGCCTACAAGGGCCTGCGCAGTTCACCTGCGTTCAAGCGCATCCTCGAACGCCGCAACGTGCCGGCCTACTGGCGCGCACACGGTTTCCCGCCGCAATGCCGCGCGCTGGGCGAGACGGATTTCGAATGCGACGAACTTGGCAC
>JBKJTK010000449.1:0-6030 GCA_046590875.1 Chiayiivirga sp. | reverse complement strand
CGACCCCAGATCGAGCGCGTAGATGGTGCAGTCGGCCAGCACCGCAGGCACGTCTTTTTCAACGATACGTCGCGCCAGGCCTTCGGCCAGCGCGGTCTTGCCCACGCCGGACTCGCCAACGTAAAGCGGGTTGTTCTTGCGGCGGCGACACAGCACCTGGATCGTGCGTTCGATTTCCTCGAAGCGTCCGATCAGCGGATCGATCTTGCCCTGCCGCGCGAGTTCATTGAGATTGCTGGCGAATTCGGACAACGGGTTGCCTTTCGGATCATCGCCGCCCTCACCTTCCTTCGCTGCATCGTTCTCGGGCTTCGGCGCGTCCTGGCCGATTTTGGCCACACCATGAGAGATGTAATTGACCACATCCAGTCGAGTGACTTCCTGCTGATTAAGGAAATAGACCGCGTGCGAATCTTTTTCGCCAAAGATTGCGACCAGCACGTTGGCGCCGGTCACTTCCTTCCGGCCCGAGGACTGCACGTGGTAGACCGCGCGTTGCAGCACGCGCTGGAAGCCGAGCGTCGGCTGGGTGTCGCGGCTATCGTCGCCCGGCAGCACCGGCACGGTCTCGGAGATGATGCTCTTGAGCTCGCTCGCGAGCTTGTTCAGATCGGCCCCGCACACCCGCAAAACACCCGCAGCAGAGGGATTGTCGAGCAGCGCCAACAACAGGTGCTCGACCGTCATGAACTCATGCCGGCTTTCGCGCGCCTGCTTGTAGCACTGGCCGATGGTGAACTCGAGATCTTTACTGAACATGCTCGCCTGCCTGGTTCTCGTCTGCCTGAATCACGTCTACCTGATAACCGAACTTGACGCGGTCGTGTGCCCAAGGGTTGCGACCGCTGATCGGGTAGATGGGGTTGCCTATGCCTGTTCCATAGTGCACAACAACGGGTGCTGGTGGTGCTTGGAGAATTCGTTCACCTGCGTCACCTTGGTTTCTGCCACTTCGCGCGTGAAGATGCCGCAAACGCCCTTGCCGCGGGTGTGGACGTGCAGCATCACCTGGGTCGCCTTCTCGCGGTTCATCGCGAAGAACACTTGCAGCACCTCCACCACGAAATCCATCGGTGTGAAATCGTCGTTCAGCAGCAAGACCTGATACAGCGGTGGCCGCGCGACATCGGGCTTGGCGGTCGCAACAGCCACGCCATGGTCGAGTTCGCGATCTTTGTCAGTCGGATTGCCCATGCGTCCAGGGAAAGTTTGGTCACTATATGGGTAGTTTAGTGCGCGACCGCAAGTGCGTGTGGTGAAACTCGCGGCAAGGCGCAAATCGTCATCAATCCGGAGTCTGCTGCATCCTCGTGTAAAATTTTGCGACGTTTGTCATTGACCGATCCCATGACCCGCAGCCCGGAAGAAAAACAGCGCCTTTTCCGCCCCGACGTGACGGTGGCGGTGGTGGTACCGCGCGATGGACGGTTGCTGCTGGTAGAGGAACGGGTGCGTGGCGCTTTGGTGCTGAATCAACCCGCCGGTCACGTCGAGCCCGGCGAAACGCTCGCCGAGGCCGCGGTCCGCGAAACTCGCGAGGAAACCGGCTGGGACGTCGCCCTCACCCATCTGATCGGCGCCTATCGCTGGGACGCGCCGGACGGCATCGCCTTCCTGCGTTTCGCCTTCGCCGCCGAAGCCTTGCTCCACCACCCCGCGCAGCCGCTCGACACGGGCATCGAACGCGCGCTTTGGCTCAGTCCGGAGGAACTTCGCGCCGCCAACGGCCGCGCCCGCAGCCCGCTGGTGCTGGCTGTCGTCGACGATTGGCTCGCCGGTGCGCGACTGCCGCTTTCTGCCCTTCGGGACTTGGTGTGAGCGAATCTGTCCGCTACGCGAAAGTGATGGTCGGTGTCTCTGGCGGCGTGGATTCTGCCGTAGCGGCTCTGTTGTTGAAACAGCAGGGCTTCGATGTCTCCGGCCTCTACATGCAGAACTGGAACGACGACGATGCACAGGGACGTGCAAGTGGCGCGGGAGGCAGGAAGCCGGGAGCGGCCGGCAGCGGCGACTGTCGCGCCGAAGACGACCGCCGTGATGCAGTCGCGGTCTGCGGCCGGCTCGACATCCCATTTCACGCGCGCAATTTCGCCGAAGCCTATTGGCGCGACGTGTTCGAGCATTTCCTTTCCGAGTATCGCGTCGGCCGAACGCCGAATCCGGACGTGCTGTGCAACCGCGAAATCAAGTTCAAGACGTTTCTGGACGAAGCTCTTGCCTTGAGCGTCGATCGCATCGCAACCGGTCACTACGCACGCGTGGACGAGGTCGACGGGCGCTGGCGTCTGCTGCGCGGACGCGACGGCGAGAAGGACCAGAGCTATTTCCTGCATGCCCTAGGCCAGAAGCAACTCGCGGCCACCCTGTTCCCGGTCGGTGAACTACCTAAACCGGAAGTGCGCCGCCTGGCGCGCGAGGCCGCACTTCCGGTGCATGCAAAGAAGGATTCGACCGGCATCTGCTTTGTCGGCGAGCGGGATTTCCGCGAGTTTCTCGGTCGCTATCTACCGATCCGCATGGGCGAGATCCGCAGTATCGATGGCATGCGTCTGGGCGAGCACGGCGGCGTGTTCTTCTACACGCTCGGTCAGCGCGAGGGCCTGAACATCGGCGGCGTGCGCGGCCGACCCACCGCGCCGTGGTTCGTGGTTGGCAAGGACGTGACGACGAATGTGCTGCTGGTGGATCAGGGACACGATAGTCCCTACCTGCAATCGCAACGTCTGCAAGCCAGCGCCGCGACCTGGATCGCCGGCAGCGCGCTCGAGACCGAGTTTGCCTGCACCGCGCGCGTGCGCTACCGCCAATCCGACCAGGCCTGCCGGGTGCGGGTACGTAGCGACGGCGGCGTCGACGTAGAATTCGACCGAACCCAGCGTGCGGTTACGCCGGGGCAGTCGGTGGTGTTCTATCGCGATGAGGAATGCCTCGGCGGCGCCGTGATCGACGCCACCGACGCGCCGCTGGAAGCCCTGGCCCGGAGCGCTGCATGAAGAAATTCCCTCAATGAAAGAGCGCGCGCTGGCGTTGGCCGGCTTGATGCAGGCGGTGAAGCTGGTGCAGCGGACCGCCAACGAGGGCATTGGGGACGCTCCCGGCCTCGATGCCAGCCTGGCGAGCGTCTTCCGTCTCGACGCCGACACGGCGGAGTCGGTCTACGGCAGCGCGGCGTTGCTGGAACCCGGCCTGCGCGCGCTGATCGCGCATCTGGAGAGCGCCGCCGGACGCGATCCGGCGGCCAGCCGTATCGCCATCACGGTGCTGCATGTCGAGCGCAAGCTGATCGCGGACCCGGACTTGCTCAAGACCATCCGCGACGGCGTGATCGAGGCCGGGCGGCAACGAGAACACTTCGGCATCTCCCATCCGACGGTAGTAGCGCGTCTGGGCGATCTGTACGCGGGCACCGTCAGCAAACTTTCTCCGCGCGTGCTGGTCCAAGGCAACCCGGTGCAACTGGCGCAACCAGCCGTCATTGCACAAATCCGCGCCGTGCTGCTGGCCGCGATGCGCTCGGCGGTACTGTGGCGCCAGCTGGGCGGCAGCTATTGGGATTTGCTGCTGCGGCGTCGTGCCATCGTTCGGGCCGCGCGCGAGTGGTTGCCGCGCCCCGAGTAGCCCCGCGCACCATTTGCGATATCGCGCGCCTGTACCCAGTATCAGCGTCCTGAACCCTCGCCATCACGAGAACACCGATCAGTGCGAACACTTGCGAAACCTATCAGCAACCGTCGAATCATGCATTGGGGCGCGTTGTGCGTCGTGACGCTGTTGGCGGCATGTAACGAATCGGTGCCGCCAGCGCCGAAAGCCATGGTAGTCGTTGCACAGCCGAAACCGCCGATTGAACTGCGTTGCAGCATTCCTTCCGTGGCTTATCGGCCCCAGGCGGACCAACTCGCCCTGCATCGCGCGCTCGAAGCTCGGAATTTCGATGAACTTGAACAAAAGTTGACGGCGCTGCGTGAAGCGCTGAACAAGCAGTACTGCTCCGATCGCCCGTTCGATCTGGCGTTCAAGGGGCTGCAGGATGGTGCACCTGGCCTCGAAACCGCATTCGATTCCTGGATTGAACGCAAGCCGAGTTCGGCCTATGCGCTGGCGGCACGTGGGCTGCATTTTGTCGCCCGCGGCGAAACCGCGCGTGGAGTGCGGTTCGCAAGCAAGACCAAGCAGGATCGCTTCGAGCGCCTGCGTACGCATCTTGAGCAAGCGCAGGGGGACTTGGTCAGGGCACTCGAACTTGAACCGAGCTTCAGCACGGCGGGCGCCGGTTTGTTGGACATCGCCCGACATGCGCTGGGAGCAAAGGCCGGGGTCGCACTTTACGGGAAGCTTGCGGCCTCGGCGCCTGCCTCCTACGTCTTGCCGGCGACGCTGTTGTACGGCCTTTCACCCAAATGGGGCGGGAGTGACGAAGCGTTGCGCAAGATGGCTTCTGTCTTCATGCAGCGTGCCCCAGAGAATCCGGACCTCGCGATGCTCCCCAGCCTCGCTGAATGCCTGGTCGCGGACTCGTTGTGGTCGCGCGACCAGGAGTTGGCGGCAATGGTGCTCTTCGTCACGACGCAGAAGAAGTTCGGTGAACGCTTTGCCCCGAATTGCTGGATCTACCAAGGGCGCACCGAGCGTAGCCTCGACCGTTCGGCAGACGCGGTCGCCTCCTACGCCAAGTATTTTGACAGCGTCGGATTCCGCGTCGGTGTCGACGAAGTTGAATCCGAGTTGATCGCGCTTGGCCGGCAGGACGAGGCTGCGACCTTGTTTGAACACGCGCTCGCGATCAACCAAGGCGATCCTGACCTTTATTGCGGTTATGCCGATCTGATGTATGCGCAGAAAAAGTACCGTCGAGCAAAGGAACTGATTGAAGCTGGACTGGCCGTGCTTCCCGATTCGCCTGATTGCGTTCGGACGGAAGCAAGACTTTCACGCACCCTGGGCAACGACCCAGCGAAACGTGTGGCTCGCCTCGCCAGCATCGCCGAGGATTCCACCGATCAGGCGGGCTACCACCTGGAACTGGGCCGGGCCTTGATCGCCCAGAAGAAGTACCGCGATGCCGTGAGTCCGCTCAACCGGGCTGCCGAACTGGACGATCGCAATTCGATGACCTTCTACTATCGGGCCCTGGCACATGAAGGCAGCGGTGATTTCAGCTCCGCGCTCGAAGACGCAACGCGCGCGCTCACATTGCAGCCCGGTGAAGCCGTCTACTGGTCGGCGCGTGGGCGTCTGCGTGTGGCAAATGGCACTGCACTTGACTCCGCGGTAGCGGACCTCAAGGAAGCGATTGGCCGGGGCAACGACGATCCGGATGTCTGGTACGCGCTGGCAGGCGCCTACTACAAGCTCAAGGACTGCGAAGTGCTCCCGTCGGTGCGCGAATACCAACGCCGCTGCACCCCGCAAAGCTGCAACTCGACCGCGTTGGCATGGGCGGAACAGGTGGTCAACAACCCGGAGTTTCGCACCGAGTGTCCGCAGAAGTTTTAGGGAGACTCGTGCCAGAGATCCATCGCGTCGTGACCGGCCTCGCCGCTGTTCATCGGACGGGAGCCCGCTGTTTGCGCCACTGAACGAAGCGGGGTCAGAGCGTCCGCTGCGAGATGGACCGCCATGAGCACTCACTGCGGCCCGGGGCTGGCTTGAATCCAGACAAGAGTCGAGTCCTTTCTGCCGAAGACAACGGGCTTGCGGCATAATTGCGCGCTTCACGGTCCGCTTTCCGGCCGCCCTCCCCGCCTTGTTCGCCAGGAGTTAGTTCCCATGAGCGATTCCTTCGCCACCCGCACTGCACTCGACGTCAACGGCGTCCGCTACACGATCTTCAGCCTGGCCAAGCTTGGCGAGCGCTTCGATCTCAAGCGGCTGCCGTATTCGATGAAGATCCTGCTGGAGAACCTGTTGCGTTGCGAGGACGGCGGCCAGACCGTGGGCAAGGAGCACATCGAAGCCGTGGCGCAGTGGGATGCGGCGAAGGAACCCGACACCGAGATCGCCTTCATGCCCGCGCGCGTGGTGCTGCAG
>JBKJTK010000350.1:0-2990 GCA_046590875.1 Chiayiivirga sp. | reverse complement strand
CGTCGCGCTGGTGCCGGCTGCCGCCGGCGATCTCGTGCGGCGTGGGCATGAGGTGTGGCTGGAGAAGGACGCCGGCATCAAGTCGGGCTTCAAGGACAGCGACTACACCTTGCTCGGCGTGAAGATCGCGCCGGACGCCGCCGCGCTGTATGAAAAAGGCGAACTCATCGTCAAGGTGAAGGAGCCGATCGCGGGCGATCTTGCGCTCTTGCGCAAGGATCATCTGTTGTTCTGCTACCTGCATCTGGCAGCCGAGCCCAAGCTCACGCGCCAGCTGCTCGATATCGGCCTCACCGGTATCGCGTTCGAGACCGTGGAATTGGAGAACGGCGACCTGCCATTGCTCGCGCCGATGTCGATCATCGCCGGCCGTATCGGGGTGCAGGTCGCCACGCATCTGTTGCATATGCCCGAAGGTGGCAAGGGCAAATTGCTGGGTGGGCTGCCATCGACCGAGCGCGGCAAGGTCGTGGTGTTCGGCGCGGGCGCGGCCGGCGGCAATTCCGCGGCGCTCGCGGCCTCCGCCGGTGCCAATGTGGTGGTGTTCGAGAAGCGCCAGGACCGCATGGAACAAATGATGGCACTGGGCAACAACGTCACCGCGCTGTATCCCTACGACAACGTGGTGGCGCGCGAGGTGGCTTCGGCCGACATCGTGGTCGGCGCGGTGCTGGTTACTGGCGCCAAGGCGCCCCATGTGGTGACGCGCGAGATGATCAAGGCGATGGAGCCGGGCAGCGTGATCGTGGACATTTCAGTCGATCAAGGCGGCTGTTTCGAGACCACGCGTCCAACCACATGGAAGGAGCCGACCTACGTCGAGGAAGGTGTCATCCATTTCGCCGTCACCAATATGCCGGGCGCGGTGCCTCAGACCTCCTCGCAGGCGATCTGCGCGGCGATCCTGCCCTGGGTCAACAAGTTGGCCTCTGGCGGTACGACGGCTCAGAGCTGGCGCGACAGCGTGCCGCTGACCCGTGGCATCAACATCGAGGCGGGCAGGTTGGTGCATCCCGCGCTGCTGAGCATGAAGGTTTGATCCGTAGTAGGATCAATCACTAATGCTCAAAACTTAAGGTAATTCCGCACGGTGGCGCGCACGCAGAGTGAGGTTCGGAAAGCCGCGGCCAACGAGGGCCGCCGGCGGGTCTGGCGCGAGAGCCTGATCCTGCTGGTGGCCCCGGTCCTGCTCTACCTGCTGGCTTGCCTGGCCAGTTTCAGCACGGCCGACCCGGGCTGGTCGCACTCGGGCAGTGTCACCGGGACGATCCAGAACTTCGGTGGCGTTGCCGGCGCGTACTTCGCCGACATCGGCCTATCGTTTTTCGGCGTCGCGGCCTATGCGCTCCCCGTGCTCCTTGGTCTGCTGATCTGGGCGGCGCTGCGCGGACGCGATGCTGATGAGGAAACCGCGATCACGCCAGCGCTACGCCTCATCGGGGTGTTCGCGTTTCTGGTATCGGCCTCTGGGCTCGCTCACCTGCATCACGGCGAATTGGGCGCGGAACTGCCCGCCGGTGCGGGCGGCCTGCTGGGCGAACTGGTCGGAGCCTCGCTGCTGCGGGGCTTCGGCTTTCTCGGCGCGACGCTGTTCGTCCTCGCGCTGTTGCTGGTCGCGGTGACCTTGGCGACGGGTCTGTCGTGGTTCGGTGTGATGGACCGCATCGGCAAGTCGGTGCTCTCGCTCGGCGGGTTGATGGGGCGCAGCGCGGTGCAGGCGAACGAGTGGCGGGCAGGCCGCGCGGCCAAAGCCGAGCGCGAAGAAGTGCGGCGTGAGGACACGGTCAAACGTGCCAAGCGCGAGCCGGTCAAGATCGAGCCACAACTTCCGCCGCCGGAAAAAAGCGAACGCGCCCAGCGCGAGCAGCAGATTCCCTTGTTTGCGGTCAGTGCCGCGCCCGGTGACAGCTCCTTGCCGCCGTTGTCGTTGCTGGATGAGCCCAAGCCGCAGCCCAAGGGTTATTCGGAAGAGGCGCTGGAAACGCTTTCGCGCCAGATCGAATTCAAACTCAAGGACTTTCGCATCGAGGCCCAGGTCGTCGGCGTGTACCCCGGCCCGGTAATCACGCGCTTCGAGATGGAGCCCGCGCCCGGCATCAAGGGCAGCCAGATTTCAAATCTCGACAAGGACATCGCGCGCGGGCTGTCAGTGAAGTCGGTGCGCGTGGTCGATGTTATCCCGGGCAAGTCCGTGATCGGGATGGAAATCCCGAATGCGAACCGCGAGATCATTTATCTCAGCGAAATCCTGCGCTCGAAGGAATACGACAAGGTTGCGTCGCCGCTGGCGCTCGCGTTGGGCAAGGACATCGGCGGCAGGCCTACGGTGGTGGACTTGGCACGCATGCCGCATTTGTTGGTCGCCGGCACCACGGGGTCGGGCAAGTCGGTCGCGCTCAACGCCATGGTGCTGAGCCTGCTCTACAAGGCCAGCGCGCGCGACGTGCGCATGTTGATGATCGACCCGAAGATGCTGGAACTGTCTGTGTATCAAGGCATTCCGCACCTGCTGGCGCCGGTCGTCACCGACATGAAGGAAGCCGCCAACGGCCTGCGCTGGTGCGTGGCCGAGATGGAGCGGCGCTACAAGGTGATGTCCGCGGTGGGTGTGCGCAATCTCGCGGGCTTCAACCGCAAGGTGCGCGATGCCGAGGACGCCGGCCAGCCGCTGATGGATCCGCTGTTCCGGCCGAATCCGGAACTGGGAGAAGCTCCACGTCCGCTGGAAGCCTTACCTTACCTCGTCGTGATCATCGACGAGTTCGCCGACATGATGATGATTGTCGGCAAGAAAGTTGAAGAGTTGATCGCGCGTCTGGCGCAGAAGGCACGTGCCGCCGGCGTGCACCTCATCCTCGCCACGCAGCGTCCCTCGGTCGACGTGATCACCGGCCTGATCAAGGCGAACATCCCGACCCGCATCGCGTTCCAGGTGTCGAGCAAGATCGACTCGCGCACGATTCTCGATCAATCGGGCGCCGAGACCCTGC
>JBKJTK010000276.1:0-3498 GCA_046590875.1 Chiayiivirga sp. | reverse complement strand
TTGATCCCGGTGCGCACGGTCGCGCCGCTGAACGATCGCTACGACATCCGTAGCGGCATGCCGAACATCAACAACACCTCGATGGACGGCGCCTCGATTACGGCGGGCTGGAATCTGGGAGAAGCCTGGTCGTTGAAGTCGATCACCGCGTTCCGCGAATCGGACACCGAGACCAATATCGATTTCGACACCCTGCCGCAGAGGATCGCCGATGTGAAGGCGTTCTACAGCGATGAGCAGACCTCGCAGGAATTCCAGCTCAACTACGACAATGCCGGTGCCTTCCGTGGTGTCGCCGGTCTGTACTGGTTCCAGGGCGAAGCCGGTGGTCGCGTACTCAACAACTTCTTCAACCTGAGCTTCGGCGATACCCAGGGCGTCGTCGACACCGACAGCATCGCGGTTTACGGCGAAGGCACCTACGATCTGAGCGAACAGTGGTCGATCACCGGCGGGTTGCGTTTCACCGACGAGGAAAAAAGCGCCGACGTACTGAATCGCTGCTACACCAGCACCGCCTACACCACGCTTGCCGCGCGTTGCACCGCGGCCAATCCGACGCCGATCGCGGCTGACTTCACCGACTCGGAAACGTTCAAGAATGTCTCGCCCAAGATTTCTCTCGACTATCGCTGGGACGAGAACACCCTGGTTTACGGCCTGATTTCGCAGGGCTTCAAGTCGGGCGGGTTCAACATCCGCGCCCAGGCCACGCAGTTCCCGAATTCACGTCTTCCGTTTGACGACGAGAAAGTGACCAGCTTCGAGATCGGCGCCAAGAACTCGTTCCTGAGCGACACCGTGTTCCTGAACCTGGCCTACTTCTACAACGACTACAAAGACATCCAGCTCTCGGTGTTCACGTCGTTCGATTCCAACGGCGACGGCACCAACGATGCGTTCTTCGGCGACTTCACCAATGCGGGTGCCGCTACGGTGCAAGGCATCGAGGCCGAGTACGCGATCCAGTTGACGGAGGCTTTCAGCGTGCAGGGCAACGTGGCCTGGCTCGATGCCGAATACGACGAGTTCCTGACCGAGTCCGCCAATGGCACCGTAACCAACATCGCGGGCGTGCAAAAATTCACCAATGCGCCGGAGTATTCCAGCGCGATCAGCGCCGTGTATTCGCGGGCGCTGGTGAGTGGCGGTTCCTTGACCGCGCGGACCACGTTCTCTTACCAGAGCGAGGTCTATCCGACCACCGATTTGTCGCAGGCGATCAGGCAGGACGAGTACAACCTGCTGTCCGCGGGTGTGATCTGGCAGACCGCGGGTCCGTGGAGCTTTGCGCTGGAAGGCAACAATCTGTGGGACACCGAGTACCGCACCACGGGCTACAACATCGCTGCCCTGGGCGTACTGACCGGTTTCTACGGCCCGCCGCGCACCTTCAGCCTCAGCGCGCGTTACGATTTTTGAGCGAACTTTATGCTCTCTCCCCACGGGCCGCAGATGCGGCCCGCTTTTTATCAGCCTGTCGCCGCAGATGCGGCCCGCTTTTTATCAGCCTGTCGCCGCAGATGCGGCCCGCTTTTTCTTGAACATGTCGCCGCGGATGTGGCTTGCAAAGTTGAAGTTATCGCCGCAGATGCGGCTGTTTGGAGCCCGGAATGATTTGCAAAACAGCGCGACCATCGATACGCAAGCTGGCAGTGGTCGCCATCGGCTTGACCTTGCTTGCCGGGTGCCAGAGCGAAACGCGCCCCGCCTTGCCAAAATTGGCATTGGATTCCACGCGCGTCGCCGTCGCCGGATTTTCCTCCGGCGCAATCATGGCGCAGCAGACGCACCTGGCCTACTCGGATCGATTGCTGGGCGCGGCCCTGGTGTCAGGACCGCCCTACCAGTGCGCGGAAGGATCGCTCGATGTCGCGCTATCGCGCTGCATGAAGACCGGCCTGGAGGCGACCGACATCGCGCGTCTGGCGCAGCGGATCGAGGAACGCGCATCACGCGGTGAACTCGCCTCGCTGGAAGGGCTCGCAGGCGATCGCGTGCTTGCCATGCACGGACGCAAGGACAGGTTGGTGCCCGAGGCCGTGTCGCGTGCCTCCCTGGCGATGTACGAAGCTTTGCCGGTCGCATCGGGCATGTCGCTGCGCTGGGACGGCGACGGCGAGTTCGCCCATGTGTGGCCGACGCAGGAGGCCGGCGGCGACTGCAGCACCACGGCGACGCCGTATCTCGGTCGCTGCGGGCGCGACGTCGCGGGAGAGGTGATGCAGGCACTGTTCGACTTGCCTCCGTCTGCACCGGGCAGCGCCCAGGGCGAACTGTTGCAGTTCGATCAACCACATTTCAATCCAGAGGGGGCAGACGCGTTCCTCGACGACGTCGGTTACCTCTATCGCCCGCCGCAATGCAAGGACACCAAAGCCTGCGGCCTGCTGATTGCCTTCCATGGTTGCGAGCAGAACGCGGCCAACGTCGGCGAGACGTTTGTACGCGATGCCGGCTTTAATCGCTGGGCCGACGTGTACGGCGTGGTGGTGCTGTATCCTCAAACCCGCGCTACCTATCTGCCGTTGAATCCAAAAGCATGCTGGGATTGGTGGGGTTATTCCGGAGCCGACTACGACACGCGCAAGGGTGTGCAACTGCGCTGGCTGGCGAATGCGGCGGCCGCGTTGGGCGTGGCATTGAAGTAGGGCGCGTGCGCACGCCGTGCTGACCGATGCCGTCGTCATCGGTGCGGGTCTGCTTTGGCTCGGCCTGCTGTTCGGCGCGGCATTGTGGGGCGAGCGCCGACCACAACTGCTGGCGCAACGCTGGGGCGCGATCTACGCGCTATCGCTGGCGGTCTACTGCACCTCCTGGACGTTCTACGGCACGGTGACGCAAGCGGCTCGATCAGGCTGGCCGATGCCGCCGACCTTCATCGGAACGATCCTGCTATACACGTTTGGTATCGGAATACTGCTGCGTCTGGTGCGAATCGCACGCGAGCAGAACAGCAGCTCGATCGCCGATCTGATCGCCACGAGACTGGGCAAGAGTTCGTGGCTCGCAGCGGCCGTCACCGCGGTCGCCTTGCTCGGCATGATTCCCTACATCGCGCTGCAATTGAAGGCCGTCGCGATGAGCTACGGCCTGCTGACGCACGGTAGTGAGCCCCTTACGGCGCCGTGGGAGGACAGCGCGCTCTACGTGGCCTTGGCGATGGCGCTGTTCGCGATGCTGTTCGGCACCCGCAGTGCTTCGGCCGCGGAACACAATCGCGGCCTGGTGCTCGCAATGGCGGTGGAATCCCTGCTGAAGTTGGGGGCGATGCTGGCGTTGGGTGCCTTCGTCACGTTCGGGCCGTACGCGGATTCGCCACCGCTGACGCCACGTGTCGACGGTGCGGACGGCTTTCCGGCGTTGATCGTGCTCGGCGTACTGGCGATGTTCACCCTGCCGCACCAGTTCCACGTCGGTGTGGTCGAGTGTCGCGACGAGAAGCACCTGCGCACCGCACGCTGGCTGTTCCCGCTGTACATGGTGCTGATCGCGTTA
>JBKJTK010000025.1:0-3614 GCA_046590875.1 Chiayiivirga sp. | reverse complement strand
GCGGTGGGTAGCGCCTTCTTCGACCCCGAGCGGTTGAGCACGCTTTGCATCGTCTGCACACCGGCCTGCTTGGCGGCGGCATCGCCGAACACGCCACGGTGCACGGCGATCAAGTCGTCGCGGGTCATGTTGAAGTCGAGGCCCATGCTTCCTTCGAGCCAGAGGCGTTCGGACTCCGCGGCATCGCCACGTTGCATGGCAATGTCCGCCAATGCGTTCGCAGTGTTCACCAGACCCAGGTCGTAGGCGCGCTGCAGCAGCGGCTCGGCACGTGCGATATCGCCGTCTTGCAGATACAAAATTCCGCGCCAGCGCAAGGCATTGGGCAACATCGGGTCGAGCGTCAGCGCATGCTCGATCTGCGCCGTGCCTTGTCGGCGATAACCGGCGGTCAACAGGTTCAGCCCGAACCAGAAACTCGAGTTGGGATCGTTCGGGTCAATCCGCATGGCGTGTTTGAAGGCTTCATGGGCATCCACTTCCTTTTCGCGGAACTTGTTCAGCGAAGCACCGCGCGCGGCCCATGCTTCCGCGAGGTTGGCATCCAGTGCCAGTGCTTTGGCGGCATACAACATGACGTTCTCATGCGTGTGCTTCGGATCGGCATCGGTGTATGAGGCAAGCACCACCTACATCGATGCCAGCCGCGCGTAAGCGCGTGCATAGTCCGGATCAAGCTCCACTGCTCGCTGCAAGGCGGCGATGGCATCGAGAAAGCGCGTGCGATCGCGCCTGTTGAAAATGGAACTGGCCTGCAAGTAAAGCTGGTAGGCATCGGGATTGACGGTGCCGGAATTCACCAGGCGATCCTGCTGCCCGGCATTCAATGCGACCTTCAACTCGCCGGCCACGCGGCGCGCGATGTTCTCCTGCAGCGCAAAGATGTCGGCATCGGTGCCGTCGAAACTCTCGGCCCACATCTCCACCCCATCGCTGACCCGCAGAAGCTTCGCGCTGATACGCAACCGCTCGCCCTGCTTGCGCACCGAACCTTCTAGCACGTGCGCCACGCCCAGCGTGCTGCCGATGCTGGCCAACGGCTCATTGCGGCCCTTGAAATAGAACGACGAGGTGCGGCCGGCGACCTTCAGATCATCGACCTTGGCCAGCGCATTCAGGATTTCCTCGGCCACGCCGTCAGAGAAATATTCGTTGTCCTTGTCCGCACTCATGTTGGCGAAGGCGAGCACGGCGATGGACTTGGATTCGACTGGTGTCTGTGCGGGTGGAGTTGCGGGAGTGGTGGCGTTGGTGCTTGCCGGCGTGGGTGTGCTGCGTTGCGCCGCGTTGTCAGCAAGGCGCGAAGGCGCCATCACGAACTTGTCGAATGCGAAATAGCCCAGTGCCAGCAGCAGCACCACGATCAGCATCCGATCCATGCGGCGCGCGGTTTGCGGCGCGATGGACTGGCTGATTTCGACATCACCATCGCGCTTCAGCCCTTCCGGCGTCAGCTCGAATACCCAAGAAACGATGAGGGTCGGGATAAAACCAATCGCCAGCACAAGCACCACGCTGCGCGCCACCCAATCGGGCGCGCCAAACATCGGAAACACCGTGCCCGCCACTTGCGTGATCAACCACGCACCGACCAGATATAGCCCAGCCATGCGGATGACATTGCGGCGCTGCAGTTCGGCGAGAATCTTCATGCTGCGCGCTGCCTATGCCTTAGCCGGTTGCAGCACGCGAAATAGCTCACTGCCTCGAGTTTTTTGATCGAACGTACAGGTCACAGCGGCCTTTGCGGCTTTACCGCAAAGGCCAATAACAAAGTCGGAAAAGTCGGCCTTGCCGCGCTCGTATTCGTTCAATGCTTGCCAGGAAAGCTCCGGATTCTCGACCCGCAACTCCGTGGCGGCGAGGAGTTTTCTCAGCACACTCGCGATTGCCACGCGTTCGTAGCCGTAGCCGCGGTCAAGCACCCAGACCAGCTCGCACAGCACGATCAGCGCAACGAATCCGGGCGCATCACGGCTGCACTCGTTTTCGATCAAGGCGCTTGCGATAGCAGATTGCGTAGCATCGTCGCCAACGATGTAGCGCACGAGCACATTGGTATCGAGTGCGATCACTGCTTGCCTGCGTCTGCAGACAGCGACTGACCTGCCGCGCCGAGGGCGATCGCACGATCCATCTCTTCCAGGCTCAGAACCCGTGTTGGCGCGCCCAATGCGCCCTTGAGCGCGCGCACGCTGCCGCCCACCTTGATCACTTCAAGGTGGTCATCCCCTCGAACAATGAATTCAAGCTGGGTGCCGGCGGTGATACCAAGCCGTTTACGGATGTCAGCCGGCAGAGTGACCTGGCCTTTGGACGATACGGTTGAGCTCATACGTTTCTCTCTGACTGCTTACTTCAACGCCTTACATCGTAGCACTGCGCTGCTTGCCCCTCCCAACCGATGCAATACTTGGCTTGGCTCGATCCAAAGCCCATGGGCGCTGAACGTCATTGGCAAACGCAGTCGCCCTCGTCGTCCTTCTTGCACATGTCCGGCGGGCCGTGCTGGTCCCACACCTCGACCAAGCCGACGCGGCGGGCGAAGTCCGGGAATTCGGGGGCGGCTCGCACGGACTGGCCGCGCGGGCTCCACAACGCAGAGTTCCAGATCGCCGAGGATGTCGGGGACAAGGCGATCACGCGCAGCGCCTCATCGCCTTCGCCCATCACAACCAGCCCCCAAGCCACGATGCCGGGAACGATCTTCGGCTGGCTCTCGACGATTTCGCGCAGCCGCCCCAGTGCCGCGGCGCGAGACGCGGCGTCCCCCAGGAAGCCCTTGGCGAGGACCGTCCCGGTGTCATCGGGAAGACCCGCGCTGAAGAACTGGATCCCGGCGGAGAGTTCCGCGAACGCTTCCGCAGGGCGATCCTGGCGCTGGCTGACGAATGCCAGCGAGTTTTCCACATTGCGTGCCCCCACGGCGCGCGCTCGCTCCATCAGATCGCGGGCACCGTCGAGGTCGCCCATCCACTCCAAAAGGCGACCCCGATGATGCAAGGCGTTGGGCAACAGGGGGTCGATCTGGAGCAGTTGGTCCAGGCGCGTGGCTCCCTGCTGCAGGTAGCCGGTGTTCACCAGTACGGTAGCCATCCAGAAGTTGCTGGATACATCGTTTGGGTCGAGTTCGAGCGCACGCTCGAGTTCCCGTCGGCTCTCCAGGTAGGGGCGCTGCAGGCCCAGCGAGAAGCCGATCACGGCATGCGCCTCGGCGAAGTTGGGATTCAGAGCCAGCGCCCGGCGGGCATGGATTGCGGCCTGCTCATGCGAGGCTTCGAAGTCGGCACCGACGAGGCTTCGAAGTCGGCACCGAGATATTCCGGCCCCAGTGCATGCAGCGCCCCAAGGCGTGCATGCGCCCGCGCGAACTGCGGGTCCAGCGCGACCGCTTCCTCCAGCAGTTTGATCGCATTGCGGAACTCGCCCGACTCGCGCCGGTTGAACACGTCGGTGGCGCGCAGGTATAGCGCGTAGGCGGTCGGATTGTTCGTGCCGGCATCAACCAGCGGACCCTGCGCGCCGACACTCAGCGCCACCTTGAGCTGAGTGGCCACCTGCTGAGCGATGTTCTCTTGCAACGCGAAGATGTCGCCATCAGTGCCGTCGAATGA
>JBKJTK010000072.1:0-4678 GCA_046590875.1 Chiayiivirga sp. | reverse complement strand
GTTCGAGCCTTCCTCGGTGAAGTAGTAAAGCCCTGCCACGAAGTCCCAGCGGTCGTAAACGCCGTTGACCTGAAATTCCGCCGAGGTTTGATCGGCTTCGCCGTCTTCCGGGAAAGCCAGGAAGTTCTCGAAAAAACTATCATCGTCGAGGCCGGCTTTGTATTCGGAATGGCGGTCGCTGACGATCAGCTTGCCGGCAAGCGCGTCAGTCATCGTCCACTCGGCGGTAACGGCAAAGCCCTGCGCCTCATTGGTGACAGCGATCTGGTCGGCCTGCCCGGTATTGTTGTCGTAGGGATTTGCCGCAATATCGGAATTGCGGTAACCGGCAGCGTAGACGGCCCCATTGGGGAGTTCGTCGATCAGCGTCGTGTAGGGCCGCAATCCGTTATCGCCATCGTTGGCATCGGCCACCAGCAGCAGCGAGAAGGCGTCACTCGGCGTCCACTTGAGCGCCACGCGCGCGGAGACGTCCTGGGTTTCACCGACTTCCTTGCGTGGGTTGTCCAGCATCAGGAATTCGCCGATGCCGTCTCGGTGCTTGTAGGCGCCGTTGACCGACAAGGCCCACTGATCGTCGATGCGAAGGTTGCTGTAGAAGTCGCCATTGAGCCGGCCGCGCGTGCCAGCTTCCAGCGCCACGCGCCCGCCTTCTTCGTCACCCGGCTGCCGCGTGATGAGGTTGATCGCACCGCCGATCGAGTTGCGGCCATACAGCGTGCCCTGCGGGCCGCGCAAAACTTCTACGCGATCAATGTTGGACAGGCTCCAGTTCTGTCCGACCTGACGACCGAGGTAAACGCCGTCGAGATAGACCGCCACTCCCGGGTCAGTCGTGATCAGGTGATCCTGCAAACCGATTCCTCGGATGAATGGATTCACCGAGGCGGTGTGACCCGCGGAAAACTCGGTCACGTTGAGGTTCGGCACGAACTTGCCGATGTCCACCAGATCGGTGATACCGGACTTTTCGAGGGTCTCCGCGTCGAACGCGCTGATTGCCAAAGGGACGTCGTAAATGCCGGCCTCGCGTTTGGTGGCGGTGACGGTGATCTCGTCGAGTCGCCCGGCTTCGGATTTCGTGGCGCCCGACTGGGCCGACGCCGTCGCGGCGGCGAAACTGCAGACACCGGCGGCCATCGCGGCCGTGGCGATACGCTTGTGCATGTGAACTCCCCCTGGTTGTTGGCTCGTCCCCGCGGGCCCGGTGCGCTCTCCGAGCGGGCCGTGCAACCGCTATGGCGCAGCAAGCTTACCCGGTTATGAAGCCTGGGGAAAAATTCTGAGTCCAAGCCTGACGTAACCGGGCTGTCATATTTCCCGAGGAACGTGCGCTGACCCAATCGCTTTTCGCACCGCTCGCGGTCAACTCGGCTAAATCATCCAGCCAAGCGCTTCAGCCTCCGCCACTCCCCGGCTTGCCGTGAATCCCGCCCTTGGCCAGGACCGCCGGATCGAGCAACTTGCGCAATTGTGCTTCCGACAAGTCGGTCATTTCCGACGCCACCTCCAGCACCGATCGGCCTTCCGCATAGGCGCGCTTGGCGATCTTCGCCGCGGCTTCGTAACCGATCACTGGGTTGAGCGCGGTGACGAGGATGGGATTGCGCGCCAGGGCCTGCTCGATGCGGTCGCGGCGCACACGGAAACCCGCGATCGCGGTGTCGGACAACTGCTGCATCGACGCCGACAGCAGGTCGATCGACTGCAGCAGGTTGTGTGCGATCAAGGGCAGCATGACGTTGAGCTGGAAGTTGCCGCTTTGTCCCGCAAGCGTAATCGTCATGTGGTTGCCGATGACTTGCGCGCACACCATGCACAGCGCCTCGGGAATCACCGGATTCACTTTCCCCGGCATGATGGAAGACCCCGGTTGCAACGCCGTCAACTCGATCTCGCCCAACCCGGCGAGCGGTCCGGAATTCATCCAACGCAGATCGTTGCCGATCTTCATCAGCGCCACCGCCAGGGCGTTCAGTTGGCCTGACAATTCGACCGCGTGGTCCTGCGAGGCGATGCCCTCGAACAGATTCTCGGCACGGACGAATTTCACCCCGCTGCGTTTCGACAGCGCCGCGGCAACTCGCACCGCGAAACGTGGATCGGCATTGATGCCGGTGCCGATCGCGGTCCCGCCGAGCGGCAGGCGCTGCAAGCGCTTCAAGGTATCGAGGATGCGTTCTTCCGCCGAGCGCAACTGTGCCGACCAGGTCGACAGTTCCTGTCCAAACGTAAGCGGCATTGCGTCCATCAAATGGGTTCGACCCGTCTTGACCACACTTGCCAGCTTCGTCGCGCGGCGGTCGATGATCTTGCGCAGATGCCGCAACGTCGGCAACAAGCGCTCGCGCGTCGCCAGCACCGCCGAGACCTGGATCGCCGCCGGAATCACGTCGTTGGAACTTTGTCCGAGATTGACGTGATCGTTCGCGTGCACGGCATGACCGCCGGCGCGCGCGGCCAGCGTCGCGATCACCTCGTTCGCATTCATGTTCGAGGACGTGCCCGAACCGGTCTGGAAAACGTCGACGGGAAACTGCTCGTCGTGGCTGCCGGCCGCGACATCGCCGGCCGCGAGCGCGATCGCGTGCGCGATTTCGGGCGGCAGATGCCCGAGTCCCGCATTGGTTTCTGCCGCCGCCGCCTTGATCAGCCCGAGTGCGCGGATGAAGTCGCGCGGCATCCGCAGGCCGGAGATCGGGAAGTTCTGCACCGCACGCTGGGTCTGCGCGCCCCACAGCGCCTCGGCGGGCACACGCAGTTCGCCCATGCTGTCGTGTTCGATGCGATCTTTCTTGGCCATGACGGCAACTCCTCAATCCGTCCATTCCATCGTCATTCCCGCGAAGGCGGGAACCCAGTGCCTGGCCGTTGGTGCCACAAGAGCGAAAGCCTCTGGGTTCCCGCTTTCGCGGGAATGACGGCTTGTTCCGAAGCATACCCTTCGAAGCGATTAGAATTGCACGTCCCTCTCCCGCCTGCCCGCCATGTCCGACGCCACCCTCACCGCCTTGTCTCCCGTCGATGGCCGCTACGCCGCCAAGGTGCACGCCCTGCGTCCGATCTTTTCCGAGTACGGATTGATCAAGGCGCGGGTGAAGGTTGAGATCGAGTGGCTGATCGCGCTCGCAAACGAGCCGGGCATCGTGGAATTGCCGCCGTTTTCCGCGGATTCGGTCCAACGACTGCGTGATGTCGCCGAGCGCTTCAGCGTCGAGGACGCGGCGAAGGTGAAGCAGATTGAGCGTACTACCAACCACGACGTGAAAGCCGTCGAATATTTCATCAAGCAACGGCTGGACAACGATGACGCGCTGCGGCCGGCACTGGAATTCGTCCACTTCGCCTGCACCTCGGAAGACATCAACAATCTCAGCTATGCGTTGATGCTGGAGGAAGCGCGCGCCACGGTGTTGATGCCGGCGCTGGACGGTGTGATCGACACGCTGCGGACGCTCGCCCACGCCCAGGCGGCGCAGCCGATGCTGTCGCGCACCCACGGCCAGACCGCATCGCCGACGAGCCTCGGGAAGGAAGTCGCGAACGTGGTGGCGCGACTCGTACGCCAGCGTCACCAGCTTATTGGCGTCGAATTGTCCGGCAAGATCAATGGCGCGGTCGGCAACTACAACGCGCATGTCGTGGCGTATCCCGAAGTCGATTGGCCGGGCCTTGCGCAGCGCTTCGTCGAGAGCCTGAAACTCGACTTCAATCCCTACACGACCCAGATCGAGCCGCACGACTCAATCGCGGAAATCGGTGACTCCCTGCGCCGTGTCAATACCATCCTGATAGATCTCTGCCGCGATCTCTGGGGCTATATCTCGCTGGGCTATTTCAAGCAGACGCTCAAGCCGGGCGAAGTCGGTTCCAGCACCATGCCGCACAAGGTCAACCCGATCGACTTCGAGAATGCCGAAGGCAATCTGGGTATGTCCAACGCGTTGCTGCGCCATCTGAGTGAGAAGCTGCCGCTCAGCCGCTGGCAACGCGACCTGACCGACTCGACGGTCCTGCGCAACATGGGAGTGGCACTGGGATACGCGTTGTTGGCATACGAATCGATGGCCACGGGCATGGGCAAGCTGGAATTGAACGCGCCAGCGATCGCCGCCGATCTGGATGCATCGTGGGAAGTTCTGGCCGAGCCGATACAGACGGTGATGCGGCGTTACGGTCTGCCCCAGCCATACGAGCAGCTGAAGAACTTCACACGCGGCGCACCGATGACTCAGGAACTGATGCGGGGTTTCATTGCCGAACTCGGTATTCCGAAGGCCGACAGGGACCGCCTGATGGCGATGACGCCGGCCAGTTACGTGGGCAAGGCGGCCGAGCTGGCGCGGCGCGTCTGAAGCATACCCACCATGGCCCTTAAATCGACGGTCTTTCGCGCCCATCTGCAACTTGCCGACATTGACCACGCGTATTACGCCGACCACAACCTGATACTGGCACGCCACCCGAGTGAAACCGACGAACGCATGATGGTTCGCCTTGTCGCTCTGGCGCTTGAGGCGCACAAACTGCAGAGTCTGTGTGCGGGTGATGGCACGCTGGCGTTTGGTGCCGGACTGTCCGACCCGGACGAGCCCGATGTCTGGCTGCGCGACTTCACCGGCCAGACACGACTGTGGATCGAAGTCGGTCAACCCGACGAAAAGCCGCTGCTCAAGGC
>JBKJTK010000304.1:0-6276 GCA_046590875.1 Chiayiivirga sp. | reverse complement strand
GCGCGCGGTTGGGGAACCGCGGGTCCTTGGCCAAACCATGAAAAAAAGCCACCTTTACATTCTGGCGACGCTGATTGCGGCCATCGGCGTTGCGGCCATCGTCTACAAGTGGAAAGTTCTCAACTTTCCGCTCCAGCCCACCGCCGAGGTGGAGGTCTGGACGGTGCAGGCGCGGGTGGAATACCAGCCGCGCAAGGGCGCGAACAAGCTGGTTTTGCAGTTGCCGGATCAGGCGCCCGGGTTTTCGATCCTCGACGAGAAATTCGTCGCGCGGAACTATTCCACGCTGGAGGAAACGCACCCCGAAGGCCGCGAGGTGCAGTGGTCAATCCGGCGCGCGGTCGGCACCCAGGCGCTGTATTACCGCGCCACCGTGGTGCGCAGCCCCGACAACGGCGACGGCCCCAAGTTGAAACCGCGCCTCGCCGCGCTGCCGGTACTGGAAGAACCCTACGGTGCCGCGGCCGAAGCGGTACTGGGCGACGTTCGCGATCGGTCGGCCGATATCGGCACCTACGCGCAAGAGCTGGTGCGGCGCTTTACCGCGGCCTCGCCTACGCAGGAAGTGGCGCTGCTGAGCGAGAAGATCGAAACCCAGGAAGCGCGGGCGCAATTCATCGCGCAATTGCTCGCCATGCGGCAGATCCCCGCCAAGGTGATCCACGGCTTCGAACTTGGCGAGACCCAGTCGAAGACGGAAATTCGGCCTTGGTTGCAGGTCCATAACGGCACCGACTGGATCACCATCGACCTCCGCTCGGCAGCCGATGGTTGGCCGGAGAACTTTTTCCTGTGGAGTGGCAGCAGTTCGCCATTGCTGGTGGTGGACGACAACCCGCGCGCGCTGGTTGAGTTCTCCGTCAGCCGCAACCTCGCCGATGCGATGGCGGTCGCCGAACGTCGTCTCGAGGTGCAGAACGCCACGCTGGTGAACTATTCCCTGCTCAGCCTGCCGCTGCAGGCGCAGGGCGTTTACCGCATCCTGTTCATGGTGCCGATCGGCGCCTTCATCATGCTGTTGTTGCGCAACTTTATTGGAATCAAGACCTTCGGCACCTTCATGCCGGTGCTGATCGCGCTCGCGTTCCGTGAAACCCAGTTGGTCGCCGGCGTTGCGCTGTTCGTCACCGTCGTCGGGATGGGCCTGCTGGTGCGCTTTTATCTCGAACGCCTGCGCTTGCTGCTGGTACCTCGCTTGACGGCGGTGCTGATCCTGGTGGTGTTGTTGATGGCGCTGGTGGCGGTGATAACCAACCGACTTGGCATCGAGGTCGGATTGTCGGTGGCGCTGTTTCCGATGGTGATCATGGCGATGACGATCGAACGCATTTCGGTGGCTTGGGAGGAACGAGGTCCTGCGCATGCGCTCAAGGAAGCTGGCGGCTCGCTCGTCGTGGCCTCGATTGCCTATCTGGCGATGAGCTGGGACAAGCTCGAACACTTCATCTTCGTGTTCCCGGAATTCCTCCTAATCCTGTTTGCGGTCACGCTGTTGATGGGCCGCTACTCCGGCTACCGCCTGAGCGAGTTGTTCCGCTTCCGCGCCTTGGCGCGCGAGGCCGAGGCCAACGCCGCGATGACGCCGACCCCGAAGGCCTGACCGCCGCCATGCTGTCGCTGTTCGGAGTGGCCAAGCGCCTGCGTCAGATCGGCATGATGGGGATCGGCCAGCGCAACGCCGAATTCGTGCTGATGCACAATCCGCGCAAGTTCTATCCACGCGTGGACGACAAGCTCATCACCAAGCGCCTCGCGATCGAAGCCGGGCTGCCGGTGCCGCAGTTGTACGCGGTGGTGAGCGAGGAACACCAGATCGCCGAGTTGCACGACAAGCTCAAGCCGCACGACCAGTTCGTGGTGAAGCCGGCGCATGGGTCCGGTGGCGATGGCATCCTCGTGATCAGCGGCCGGCGCGGCGACAAGTACCGCCGTTCCAACGGCAATCTGATGCCGCGCGAGGAGTTCGAGCACCACTTGTCAAATGGCCTTTCCGGGCTGTTCTCGCTGGGCGGTCATCCGGATCATCTCCTGGTCGAATACTGTGTGCAGTTCGATCCGATCTTCGACCAAGTCAGCTACAAGGGCGTGCCCGACGTCCGCATCATCGTGTTTCAGGGCTATCCTGTGATGGCGATGATCCGGCTGCCGACGCGCTTGTCGGACGGCAAGGCCAACCTGCATCAGGGCGCTATTGGCGTCGGGATCGACATCCCGACGGGCATGACCCGCCGAGGGGTCTGGGGCACCGAGATCATCCGCGAGCACCCCGACACGGAGCACAGCATCGTTGGCCTGCAGATTCCGCATTGGGAGGATCTGTTGCAGATGGCCTCTCGCTGCTACGAGTTGTCGGGCCTGGGCTACGTAGGCGTGGACTTCGTGCTCGACCGCAATCTCGGCCCCATGATCCTCGAACTCAACGCCCGCCCCGGGCTGGCGATCCAGATGGCAAATGGCAACGGCTTGCTGCACCGATTGAAGCAGGTCCAGGCGCTGCAGGCGGCCGGAGCGCTGGCGACGGACCCGGCCGAGCGCGTCGCCTTCGCCCAGGCGAATTTTCCGACTCTCGGCTGAACCTCCGGCTTCGAGTCGGCGCGTGCGGCCGGCAATCGCCCGCAATGTGGATGCGCGCACGCTTTGCCGACTTGAGCAAAAACACTAATCCCGGTTAACCTGCGTGACTCACGTCGCGCCTCGGGTTGCGATACCGGGCCGATCTTTGATTCGAGGTGTCCTAATGTCCTTCGCAAAACTGTGCCAGGCGGTCCTTGTCGTGCTGATGCTGGCCCTGTTGTCCGTGGGGTCGGCTTCCGCCGCGCGCAACAAGAAGGAAGCCAAGGCCGATCCGATGTTCCCGAACGCGACGCGCGAGGAACCCAAGATCAAGCTCTCGCCGGCACTGGGCAAAAAGCTCGAAGCACTGGCGGACCTCGCGCAAGAGGACAAGAACGACGAAGTGCTCGCGCTGGGCGAAGAGATCATTGCCAACAAGCGTGCGGGCAACTACGAGAAATCGTTCGCCTATCAGTCGCAAGGCTTTGCGTGGGTTAACAAGGACGACTACGCAAAGGCAATACCGTTGCTGCAAAAGGCGCTGGAGACCAACGGGCTGGGCAACGACAACCACTACCAGATCATGTTTCAGATCGCACAGATGTACCTGAGCGAGGAGCAGTACGACGAGTCGCTCAAGGTGCTCGACCGTTTCCTGGGCGAAACGAAATCCGTGAAACCCGAGCACCTGGCGATGAAGGGCAATGCGCTCTACCGCCTCGAACGCTACGACGAAGCCGCCGTATTGCTGCGCAAGGCGATCGAAACTTCCGACAAGCCGCAGAGCAGCTGGAGCCAGCTGCTGATGGCGAGTTATTTCGATCAGGACAAGCCCTTGGAAGCGGCAAAGATCGCCGAAGAGATGCTCGCGAAGAATCCCGATGACAAGGCGATGCTGGTGAACCTGTCGTCGATCTACGCTCAGGCCGACCAGTACGACAAGGCGATCGAAGTGCTCGAGCGCGCCCGCAGCAAGGGCCTGCTGACCGAGGAGCGTGACTACCGTCAGCTCTACGCCCTCTACCTCAACTCCGAGGGCAAGGAAGCCAGCGGCATCACTGTCATCAATGAAGGGCTGCAGAAGAATATTCTCAAGCCCAGCTCCGAGATCTACATTGCACTGGGCCAGGCCTACTACTTCAGCGACAAGATCACGGAGTCGATCGACGCCTACCGCAAGGCGCTTCCATTCGCAAAGGATGGCGAACCCGCGCTCAACCTCGCACGCGTGCTGACCAACGAAGAACAATACGCGGGGGCCAAGAGCGCGGCGCAGGAAGCTTTGAAGAAAGGCGTCAAGAAACCCGGCGACGCCTGGATGGTGATCGGACGGGCCGAATTCGGCCTCGGCAACAAGGCGGGCCTGGTCGCGGCTTACAAGGAAGCGGCAAAGTTTCCCGAGACCAAGCAACAAGCCACGGAATGGCTGCGCAAAAACGGCTCCCAGTGACGGATGTCCGACGTTTTGGCCAGATAGGCATAAGTCGGTAGTTCGTATAAGCTAGGAATTTCCCGCGGTACCCGATTCGCTGTCGCTTCAAGGACGACGTGTCGGTGTCGCCAGACCCCATCGCAGCAAACTCTCGCGCATGACGGAATACACATCCAACTTCGACACCGAGAGCAAGACGCTCAACTGGGGCCGCATCGCCGGTCTTGCGTTCGCCATGGCGTTCCATGTCGCCGCCTTCATGGCGGTGATGTCGCCGGTGTCGCAACCCGGGCAGGAAGAGGAAGAGGAAGACGTTGTCGAGGTGACGTTCATCGAGCCGCCACCGCCACCGCCACCACCGCCGCCGCCGCCGCCGGAACCACCCAAGCGGCCGCCGCCGAAGGTGATCGAGAAGCCCAAGCCCTTGCCGCCGCCGCCCGATGCGCCGCCGCCGGTGGTTCTGGACGATCCGACGCCGATGTCAATCGCCGCGCCGCCGCCCGCGCCGCCCGCGCCGCCTTCCATTGCCGACTACGGCCCGTCCGAAGACCAGACCTACCGCAAGATCCGCCCTCCGCGCTATCCGCCGCAGGCGATCCGCCGGCGCGAAGAAGGCGAAGTGACCCTGCGCGTGCTGGTCGGCACCGATGGGCGTCCAGTCCAGGTCGAGATCGAAAAATCCAGCCGTTCGCGTCTGCTTGATCGAGCAGCGATCGACGCGGTGCGGGCCTGGGTGTTCAATCCCGGCACGAAAGACGGCAAGCCGGTCCAGGGTTGGGTGTTGGTACCCATTTCCTTCAAACTCACTGATATCTAACAAAGGGTAGGCGTTATGCAACAAGATACTGCTTCCACCATGCCGGCCGGATCTGCGGCGCCCGCCCCCGCCGATCCGTCCGCGATGCCGGGCGCCGAGTTCGCCGGCACCTCCGACGCCGAGGCACTCTCGCAAATGGGCTTCGCCCATCTCTGGCAGGAGATGACGGGTGATCCGGGCGAGTTCATCGTTTCGTGGGTCGTACTGTTGACCCTGATCCTGATGTCGGTCGGCTCGTGGTACTACACGGTCGTCAACATCCTCAAGAACAGCGTGATCCGCGCCCGCGCCGACCGCGTCATTCACACGTTTTGGGAAACGCAAAACCCGCAGGAGTCGCTGCGCTTCATGGAAGAACAGCCTAAGGGCGAACCGTTCTCCAAGATCGCACTCGACGCCGCCCAGGCTGCGCACCACCACTCGCGCCATGAAGGCAGCCGACTGGTCGAAGCGCTGAACCGGTCGGAGTTCATCGACCGGTCGCTGCGCCAGGGCGTGACGCGCGAAAGCGCCAAGCTCGAGAACGGCCTGACCTGGCTCGCCACGGTCGGTTCCACAGCGCCGTTCGTGGGTCTGCTGGGGACGGTGTGGGGTATTTACGGCGCGCTGATCCGCATCGGCGCCACCGGTCAGGCCTCGATCGATGCCGTCGCCGGTCCTGTGGGCGAAGCGCTGATCATGACCGCGGCCGGCTTGTTCGTTGCGATCCCCGCCGTGCTTGCGTACAACTTCTTCGTGCGCATGAACCGCAACACCAACGCCAAGTTCGATACCTTCGCGCACGACCTGCACGACTTCTTCGCCACCGGCTCCCGCGTCGGCGAAGTCGCGCCGGTCAAGCGCTAAGGCCCGCACGGTAGTCGACGGAGCGCTACGATGGCCTTCAGCAACAGCAGCGGTAGCGGCGGCCCGATGGCCGAAATCAATGTCACGCCCCTCGTGGACGTGATGTTGGTGCTGTTGATCATCTTCATGATCACGGCGCCGCTGATGGCCCACAAGATCAAGATCGAGCTGCCCGAGGCGACGCTGGACACGCGTCCAGCCGATCCCGGACGTCCGATCACGCTGGCGGTCAAGGACGATGGCGAGATCTACTGGAACGACGAGAAGGTCGCGCTGGCGGTACTCGAATCGCAACTGGCGGTGGAAGCGCAGAAGAAGCCGCAGCCGCGCATCGACATCCGTGCCGACAAGACCACCAAATACCGCCTGATCGCCGAGGTGGTCAAGACCGCCAAGAACGTCGGCATCGCCAAGGTCGGCTTCGTCGCGACCCCCGACCGCTGATCCGGACAGGCAAGGAATACACCCATGGCTTTCAGTTCCGGTTCCGGTGGCGCCAACACCCCAATGGGCGACATCAACGTCACGCCGCTGGTCGACGTGATGCTGGTGTTGCTGATCATCTTCATGGTGACGGCACCGATGCTGTCGTATGAAATCCAGATCGATCTGCCGCAGGCCAGCGCCA
>JBKJTK010000181.1:0-4632 GCA_046590875.1 Chiayiivirga sp. | reverse complement strand
CGGTAGCTGCCGGCATCGGGTTTGTCGAGGCAGCCCAGCACATTGAGCAGGGTGGACTTGCCAGACCCTGATGCCCCGGTCACTGCGACGAATTCGCCGCGCCCGATCGCGATGTCGACCCCCGCGAGCGCATGAACGGTCTGTCCGCTCATGACGTAACGGCGTTCGATGCCTTGCAGTTCAATCATGCGTCGCGCGGTCCGTGAAGAAAAGAGGGCGTGGTGAAAGTGAGCGTGGAAAGTAAGGACGACGGAATGACCGACGTTACGGCGCGAAGTTCAACGCCGCCGGCTTGCGCGAGAGCCGCGAGCATAGCCGAGGAGTGGCATGATTCCCCCCTGGCCATGGCCCTTGTAGCCGACGGCCCCGGCCCCATGTCGAAGCGATGGACCTGCCGTTGCCTGTGGAACCGCTCGATCCGCAGGCGCAGGCACGCGCCGACCGTCGTCGCTTCGGATTTGCGCTGCTGACCAGCGCGGCTTTCGTCGCGGTGTTGTGGTGGGTCCGGATGCTGGAGGTGTGGCTGAACCAGCCGCTCGGCGCGCTCGGGGTAAGGCCGGGTGACGTGTCCGGACTGATCGGACTCATCGCCGCGCCCATGATCCACGGCTCGACCCAGCATCTGGTGGCGAACTCGTTGCCGCTGTTGGTGCTGGGCACCTTGAGCCTTGCGGTGTATCCCCGCGCGGCGTGGCGATCGATTGGCTGCATCTGGCTGCTCTCGGGGCTGGGCATCTGGCTGTTTGGGCGACCCTCGTCGCATATCGGCGCCAGCGGCTTGTCGCATGGCCTGATGTTTCTGCTGTTTGCGCTCGGCCTGCTGCGCCGCGACCGGCCCGCGATCGCGGCTGCGCTGATCGCGTTCTTCCTCTACGGCGGCATGTTGCTGACTGTGCTGCCGGGCGATCCCGAGGTGTCGTGGGAGGCGCACCTGTTCGGCGCGCTGGCGGGCGTGTCGGCGGCGTTGCTGTGGCGAAATCGCGACCCGAGCCCGCAGCGCAAGCGCTACAGCTGGGAAGACGAAGACGAGGACGACGCCTTGTATTCCGGATTGCAGCACGACGAACGCAGCATGTTCGAGCCGCCCTCGCCGCCGGCGGTGCCCGTGCTCTGGCAGCGTCCCGATCCGGTCGCCGAGCCACGCGGCGTGGTACTGCCGTTCCGCCCGCGGCCACGCGAGGACGAGCCGTCCACGGGCATCTGAGCGACAACCCGGTACGTTCCAGAAAGTGAACCATCGGCTTCAGCCGACCAGCGGCTCTTCCACCACGACCCGGGCAATGCCACGCTAACGCCGCAACCGTCGCGGCCGCGGCGGCGCGCCCACAGGGGGTGGATCATCACTTTCGACGTTCGCACCGCGCTGTTGCTGGGCGCGTTGACGACGCTGCTGCTCGGCTTGTTGCTGGCAGCGGTCAGTCGCGACTTTGCGCCGATGCTGCGCCCGGCGTTGCGGCTGTGGCTGCGCGGCAACCTGTTGCAACCCCTGGGTTTCGTGCTGTTCGCGCTGCGCGGGCAGCTCGACGATCTGATCACCGTGGTGCTGGCGAACCTGCTGATCGTAATTGCGTTTGCCGACTATACCCGCGCCCTGCACCTGCTGATGCAACGCCCCGACCCCAAGCTCCCGACCCGCGTCTGCATCGCCATCGTGTTGGCGACCGTTGGCTTTTTCACCCTCGCGGTGGAGTCGATCGCGATCCGCATCGTGGTGGCCTCGCTGGTGCTGGCCGTGCTCAGCGGGCTGTCGGCGCGCGCGTTGCTACAGGGGCGCTGGACCCGCCTGTCGAGTGCGCGACGCGTCACCGGCAGTGTGTTCCTCGTCGCCGCGCTGGTATTGCTGTATCGCGCCAGCTACACCTTGTTGAATCCGGGGGTGGTCGAGGACGGCCTGCAGTCGAGCGTGGTGCAAGCCATCACCTTCGGCACCGGCGCGGTGTTGCCGCTGCTGTGCAGCTATGGCTTCCTGCTGCTGTGCAACGATCGCATGCAACAGGAGTTGCAACGGACCGCCGCGATCGACTTTCTCACCGGCGCGCTCAACCGCGGCGCGATCGAGGCCCTGGGCATGCGCACCCTCGCCCGCGCCCGCCGCCACGGCACGACGTGCGCCGCCATCGTGATCGACGTCGATCATTTCAAGCGTATCAACGACACCCACGGCCACGCGGCCGGCGACGCAGCATTGCGCGAGATCGTGCAACGCCTGCGCGCCGTCATGCGGTCCGAAGATACGCTCGGGCGCCTGGGCGGCGAGGAATTCCTGGTGCTGATCGAGGACACCGATACCGAACAGGCGACGGTCGCCGCCGAACGTTTGCGCCGCGCCCTCGGCGATGCCTGTCTGGCGCTGGAGCCCGGGCCGAATCCCACGACGATCTCGCTGGGCGTCGCCGTGATGGCAGCGCAGGATCAGAACTTCAGCGACCTGCTGCGGCGCGCTGATCGCGCGCTCTACGCCGCCAAGGAAGGCGGGCGCAACCGCGTGGAAGTCGCCGCAAGCTGAGCTAGGCTAGACCCAGTTGCCGATTGTGCGTGGGTGCAAGGATCAGCTGCGCCAGGATCGATCCGCACAGCGCCAGGAACATGTCCCACTGCGTATCCCAGATGTCGCCCTGGGTAGCGAGATAGGCCTCTGCATCGCCGCCCATGATCAGCGCGGCCCACCATTCGATGAACTCGAAAAACGCGCTGAAGCTCAGGCAGGCCGCGCAGACCAGATAGAACAGCCAGCCGCCGCGACGCAGCGGCGTGCAACGCAGCAACAGCTCGCGCGCCAGGATCGCGGGGATAAAGCCCTGCGCGAGATGGCCGAGGCGGTCGTAATGATTGCGCGCCAGATCGAACGTGGCCGCAAACCAGTCGCCCAGCGGCGTTTCGGCGTAGGTGTACTTGCCGCCGTAGATGAGGATCACGGCGTGGATGGCGAGCAGCCAATAGAGCAGGCGCGTCAACGGAAATCGTTTGCCCGTGGCGAGCAGCAGCGGGATCGCGGCCAGCACCCAGATCACTTCCATGAGCCATGTCAGGCGGTCGAGCGGTGCGATTCCCGACCACAACAACACCGCACCAACCGTGGCGAGCAGGAAGATTGATTCGCCGCGCGAGGTGCTGATCGTCGGGGCGCGGCGGTGCAATTCGTCCATGAGGGCTTCTGCGAGGACAGGGATTTCGCGAGCATAACCGGTCGTGCGTGCGGCGCGGCCGCGATGCGTCAACGCAAAGGCAGCGAACGCGTGTCCTTCACCGCGCGCAGCACGAAGCTCGAATTGACGTCATCCACCCCGGCACTGGCCAACAGGTGATCGAGCAGGAAGCGCGAAAAGTGGTCGAGATCGGCCACTACCACGTGCAACAGGTAATCCATGTCGCCAGTCAGCGCGTGACAGGCAACGACCTCATCCCAACCTTGCACCTGCGCGGCGAACTGCGCGATCGATTCGCGATCATGGCGCGCCAGCTGCAGCCGCACGAACGCTTGCAGCCCGAGACCGAGTTTGAGCGGGTCCAGACGCGCGCCGTAACCCGAGATCACGCCTTCGGCTTCCAGTCGTTGTACCCGGCGCAGCGTGGCCGAGGCCGACAGATTCACCCGCTCGGCCAGGTCAGCATTGCTGATACGGCCCTCGCGTTGCAGCAGGGCGAGCAGGGTGAGATCGGTGCGGTCGAGAGAAACTTGCGTCATATGCGGTGCGTAGCGGGGAAGTCGCGCAACAATATTGCGCCGAATTAGGATTTCGACGCAACAACGCAAGCCTCTTGCGCGATTGCAGCGCTAGACTTCCCGACAGCACCCAACTCCCTCCCCTGCGTGCAGAGGAGGGTTGGGGTGGGGTCGCACTTGGCCCCAACGTCGAGACTTTCGAGAGAAGCGCACACCCCTCCCAACCTCCCCCTGCAAGCAGGGGGAAGGGTCGAACCGACGCAAGCGCAGACCTTCGAGTACCCCATGGCCGCCACCCCGCAACGTATCGAACCCCAGCTCACCGACAAGGGCTATGTGCCGGTCTACGCCACTGGCGTGGTGGAGCAGCCGTGGGCGAATTACTCGACGACCGACCACGAGGTCTGGGCCACGCTGTTTGCGCGCCAGCGCGACATCCTCCGGGGTCGCGCGAGCAGCGCGTTTCTCCAGTCGCAGGACGCCATGGGGATGAGTCCGACGCAGATCCCCAAGTTCGATGAACTCAATCGGGTATTGAAGCGCGCCACCGGCTGGGAACTGATCGGGGTCGAAGGCCTGCTGCCGGAACTGGTGTTCTTTGATCACCTTGCGCACCGTCGCTTTCCGGTGACGTGGTGGATCCGCAAACCCGAACAGCTGGACTACCTCGCGGAACCCGATCTGTTCCATGACTTGTTCGGGCACGTGCCGTTGCTGATGAATCCAGTCTTCGCCGACTACATGCAGGCTTATGGCGAGGGCGGGGTGAAAGCGCATGGGATCGGTGCCGAAGCCCTCGTCAATCTCACCCGCCTGTACTGGTACACGGTCGAGTTCGGTCTGATCCGCGAGCCCGAAGGCCTGCGCATCTACGGCTCGGGCATCGTGTCGAGCAAGGGCGAGTCGATCTACTGCCTGGATTCCCCGGCACCCAATCGCATCGGCTTCGATCTGGAGCGCGTGATGCG
>JBKJTK010000176.1:0-18453 GCA_046590875.1 Chiayiivirga sp. | reverse complement strand
GCCGGGGTGGCTTGGGCCACCAAGGGCTTCGAGCCCGGCTCGGGACGCTTCCTGCACGAAGTGGCGGAAGACCTGCTCGGACGCGACACGCCGCTGGCGATCGTCACCGGGCCGTCGTTTGCACGCGAAGTCGCCCTGGGCCTGCCGACCGCGGTGACGGTGCATTCGGATGTCGAGGCGTTCGCGCAACAGGTCGCCGACGCCCTGCACAGCCCCGCGTTTCGGGCGTACACGGGAGATGACATGCTCGGCGCCGAACTCGGCGGTGCGATGAAGAACGTGCTCGCGGTGGCCACGGGTGTGGCCGACGGCATGCAGCTCGGACTGAACGCACGCGCCGGCCTCATCACGCGCGGGCTGAATGAAATGCTGCGTCTCAACGCCGCACTCGGCGGCAAACCCGAGACCCTGATGGGCCTCGCCGGCCTCGGCGATCTGGTGCTGACCTGCACCGGTGATCTGTCGCGCAATCGTCGCTTGGGTCTCGCGCTCGGACGCGGGCAATCGTTGAACGATGCGATCGCTGCGATCGGCCAAGTGGTCGAATCGGTGCAGACCGCGGACGAAGTGATGCGGCTTGCACACCGCCACGCACTCGATCTTCCGATCAGCGCCTTGGTGCAGCGCATGCTGCACGGTGAGATCACGCCGTCGGAAGGGGTAAAGTTGCTGCTGTCGCGCGAACAGAAGCCGGAGTATCCGGATGGCGGAGTGGCCTGAACGCGTCGACCCCGTGACTCTCGATGCAACGAAGCCCGGCGTGCGCCGGGCTTCGTGCATTCGACATCGCGAATTGCGCGATCAGAAGCTCAATCGCGGCCCGATGAAGTACTCATTGGCGCCATCGGCCAAGGTGACCGTGCCTGCCAGACCCCAGTTCTGATTGAACTTGAACTGCGCGCCGAGCTTGCCGTAGAGATCACCGCTGCCGCGATCGATATCGGCATAGCCGGCGGCGGCATAGGTTTCGAAGTTCGGGGTGAATGCGGTGCGCAGGCCGACCTCGGCTTCATAGCCATCGGCTTCGCCGCTCGGACCGGGGAAGTCGGAGTCGATCTTCAGATAGTTGGCACGCACGACCAGATCGTTCTGATCGTTGATGCCGGTGTTCCAGCCTAGGCCGATGCGCGCGATGTCGCTGTCGACGTTCACGTTGTCCAGTTCGGTGCTGCCGTAGCTGCCGTAAACGTGCACGTTCGGTGCAATCGCAGCGGAACCGCCGACAACCCAACCGTCCGCATCGGGGCCGCCATCGCCCTCGATGCTGGTGTAACCGCCTTCGAGATAGTTGTAGTCCAGATCCGCCGCATTCGCGGCCAAGGGCAGCGCGGTGGCCAGGGCAAGGGCAGAAAGTGCGAGGGTCCATTTCATACGCGAAATCTCCATGGTGTTATCTCGTGGGTTCTATTCGGTGGTCACGGTTGTGACCGAGGGCAAGACTCCGTGTTGCGCCCCCACTCTGCGCTGAACTGCGGGGTGAGCATGACTTCCGGCAGGGCGCGAGGTTCAGTCGGCGTTGGGACAACCGAACGGGTCGTCGCTGCGAGACACGGGTGTCGCGGGTAGATTCCGGTTCATTGAAGCGCCCCACCTCGCCGCGTCGCGATCAATCGAATTCGGCAAATCCAAGTTGGCGCCAGGCCTCGAACACCGTTACCGCAACGGCGTTGGAGAGGTTGAGGCTGCGGTTGCCGGCGCGCATCGGCAGGCAGAGCCGCTGCGTTTCCGGCAAGGCATCGATCACGGCCTGCGGCAGGCCTCGGGTCTCCGGGCCGAACAGCAGCGCGTCGCCGTCGGCATAGCGCACGCGGTCGTAGCGGGTGCGTCCGCGGGTCGAGAGGGCGAACAGCCGCGTGGGCGCGACCGTCACGAGAAACGCGTCGAGATCCGCATGCAACTGCACGCGCGCGAACTCGTGGTAGTCGAGTCCGGCGCGCCGCAGCTTGGCGTCGTCGAGTGCGAAACCCAAAGGCTCGATCAGATGCAGCCCGGCGCCAGTGTTGGCGCAGAGACGGATCACATTTCCGGTGTTGGGCGGGATTTCGGGTTGGTAGAGGACGACGTGGAGCATGGCGGAATTATGGCGTAGTGCGCTCCCTTCTCCGCTCGGCGACCGCAGGGAGTGCAAGGCTGAGAAGGGACGGGTGCCACCGCCGACCTACTTCGCTTCGTTCTCAACCGGCTTGCCGATGCGGCGTTTGACGATCGGGCGGCATGCCAATGCCGCCTAGCGCCGTGCCATCAGTCGCCCGGGCGGCAGTCGGTGAGGGTCTCGCTCCGCGCGGCCTGCCACTGCGCGGCGTCGACCTCGCGGCGTTCGCGCGCGGGTGGGAAATCGATCCGCGCCACGATATTGGCCTTGCGATCGGCGCGGATATTGGTCAGGCCCTCGAAACGCATCAAGCGGCGATCGCGGTCGCGATAGCTGACGTCGATGTCGGGCGCGAAGAGCCCGATCAGCCCGCCGAGGCTGAGGCGGAACACGCTGACCGGAGCGCCGTCGATCTCCCCGCTGCCGCTGCGGCGCAACTTGAAACCCAGCGCTTCAAGCCGGCTGGGAACGAGAAAGTCGACGGCGAGCGTGTCGCCGCGTTGCAGCGCGTCCCAATTCGCGCGCACGAATTCGTCGAAACCCGCGTCGATAACCAGGGGCGCGTTTGTCGCAATGCGTTCGCTGCGTTCGGCGCTGGCGGCATCGGCGCGAAAGAATGCCGTGATCGCTTCGTCGTCACGACGCGCGCCCTCGCGGTAACCGAAGCGGCCGTCTTCCAGCGTGAATGCAGGGGCGGCCGATGCCGCTCCATATGCCACCTGCTTGCGCGCGAACAGCGCGCCGGCGGCGCAGCGGTACAACACCAGGCGTTCGCTCGGATGGCCATCGGTTTCCCGCAGCAGGTGATGCTCTTCGTACAGGCGCGCGCCCGACTCGGGATCGCGCGCCTCGCCGACGTAACTGACATCGCCCGCGACGGCATGCGTGATCGCGAGCAGGCACAGCCCGAGCAGAATTGCTTTGCGCATGCCTTCGTCCTTTCGTCTTGAACTATTCATCGAGTTCACCACGCAACTGCCTGACCCTGCCAGTCGCGAAAGGTTCCGCTCTCGGTCTGCGGCAGCGCGATGACGCGCAGCATGCCCGCGACCGCCTCGCGCGGCTCGACCGTGGCCTGCGCCCCGCCCATGTCAGTACGCGCCCAGCCTGGATGCAAGGCCACCACGGTAGTTCCCTGCGCCGCCAGGGCGTGCGCGAGCTGCACCGTGATCATATTGAGTGCGGCCTTCGAGACCGCGTAGCTTGGACTGCGGAACTCGTGCGTCTGCGCGATCGATCCCATCACGCTGGACAGGTTCGCGACGCACGCTTTTTTTCCCTGCGCCAACAAGGGCGCCATGGCCTGGGTCAGCAGCAAGGGGCCGATCGCATTGCTGCGGAAACTCACGTCGAGGTTGTCCGCGCTGACGTTGCCGAAACGTTCGCCGGCCACCAGCACGCCGGCGTTGTTGATCAGCAAATCCAAGCGCTCGAATAACATCGCGGCCTCGCGCGCAAGCTCCGCGATGCTGGCCGGCTTTGCCACGTCCAGTGGCAGCACATGCAGATGGCCCGGATGCGCGCAGGCCAACGCGGTCAGGTCGCTCGCGCGGCCCGGATGCCGGCAGGCGGCAATCACGCGCGCGCCTTGCGCCAGCAATTGACGGGTGAACTCCAGCCCGAGGCCGCGATTGGCGCCGGTGACGAGGGCGTGCGTCATGGATTGCTCCGGTGTGGCGATCGGAACAGTCTACGGAAATCCTCGTCTCGCTCGTCAATCCAGCCCTTTGACAGGCTCAGGACAGGCCGGCCTGCCCTGAGCCTGTCGAAGGGCTGGGATGACGATATGGGAACAGGGCCTCCCTCGATGTCGACGCGCGATTCATGCGGCACGATTCATCGCGCAGCCAGAATGTGATTCCGATGCAGTGCGATACTCGCGCCCACTGCGGCTACCGCTCCCGGAGATTTTCATGCGGCGTCCCCTGCTTGTCTGCGCGTTGCTCGCGTCTACGGTTTCTGCCTGCACCTGGGTCACGATGGAACCGGGGGCGGCCGAGGTGCGCGTGGCGCGTCTTGGTGACGACCTTTCAGCTTGCAGCAAACGTGGCGAAGTCGCCGTGTCGGTGCAGGACAAGCTCGGCCTCTACCAGCGCAACGAGTTGAAGGTGCGCGACGAACTAGAGACCAGCGCGCGCAACGAAGCACGTTCGCTGTCCGCCGACACGCTTCAGGCGCTCAACGAGCCCAGCGCGGGCGAGCAGCGCTTCGCGGCTTACGCTTGCGGGCGCGGCTCGCCGATCGCCCGTCAGCCGCCCGCGTCTGAGGCGCAGCCGCGGCAGTCAGACGAGGCCCAGACGTTTCCGGCACGCGAGGACTAGCCATCACGTCGACGTCGGCGCGCGACCCATCGCCCGTTTCGGTGGTCACCCGGTTGCACCCGGGGACGGAACCGAGTAGCGTTTCGAGGCTTTTTCCCTGCGTTCCGGTGTCCTGATGTTGTTTCAGCACGTTTCCATCGCCAGCGTGGCGCATATCGACGCGCCGCATGCGTTGTCCTCGGCCACGATCAACGAGCGCCTGCGCCCCACGCTGGATCGCCTCGGGATCAAGACCGATGTGCTGGGCGATATCGCCGGCATCCGCTCGCGCCGCATGTGGGACGACCACATCCAGGCTTCCGACGCCGCCACGCTGGCGGCCGAAAAGGCGATCGCCGACGCCGGCGTGGACCGCGACAAGATCGGGCTGCTGGTCAACACCTCGGTGAGTCGCGACTTCCTCGAGCCTTCCACGGCCTCGATCGTGTCGGGCAACCTGAAGTTGGGCGAGAACTGCCAGAATTTCGATGTCGCCAACGCCTGCCTCGCCTTTCTCAGCGGGATGGACATCGCCAGTCGCATGATCGAACGCGGCGAGATCGAATACGCCCTGATCGTCGATGGCGAATCTGCGAACCTGGTTTACGAAAAGACGCTTCTGCGCATGTCCTCACCGGAGATCACCGAGGAACAGTTCCGCAACGAACTGGCCTCGCTCACGCTGGGCAGTGGCGCTGCCGCGATGGTGCTGTCGCGCAGCGAACTCACGCCGGACGCGCCACGCTACAAGGGCGGTGTCACCCGCGCTGCGACGCAGTGGAACGGCCTGTGCCGCGGCAACCTCGACCGCATGGTCACCGACACCCGCATGCTGCTGATCGAAGGTCTCAAGCTGGCCAACCTCACTTTCGCCGCCGCTAAACAGGCGTTGGGCTGGGTCGTGGATGAACTCGACGAATTCGTGATCCACCAGGTCAGCCAAGTCCATACCCAGGCCCTGATCAAGGCCTTCGGCATCGACCCCAAGAAAGTTCTTACCATCTTCGCCGAACACGGCAACATCGGCCCGGCATCGGTGCCGATCGTGCTGTCGAAGCTCAAGGAGTTGGGGCGCCTTAAGAAGGGCGACCGGGTCGCGTTGCTGGGGATCGGCTCGGGGTTGAACTGCTCGATGGCGGAAGTGGTGTGGTGAAGAGCTGGCGCAGTACTTGATCAGGAAGGGCGTTTGGCTTGCGATTTAATACGGTATTAAATCCGGTGTTTCGGTAAGCAGGCGCGCTCACCTCCTTTCAATTTCAGACGTCCCGGGCGTTCTTGGCCCGCTTCGCTTTGCAAGCCAGCTTTCCTTGCAGCCCAGTTTCTGGCATTTTAAGAAAATTATTGCTATATATCTTTCTTAAACGCGGCCAATAGTCCGCGTAAGGAAAGCAGGGATGAACGCACGGACCACCGGCCGATATGTCCCCGGCTCGCTGGCTGGTAGCCGCTACCAGGCTTTCGTCCCCGACCCGCTGCCGCCGCAACCGCCGCTGGACCTCTCCGTCCAGGATCTCGTCTCCCGCAAGGAACGCGCCGACCAGGCACTCGGTCGGCTCGACGGCATCACCCTGATGCTGCCCGACCCGGAATTGTTCCTGTACCAGTACGTGCGCAAGGAAGCGCTGCTGTCCTCACAGATCGAGGGTACCCAGTCTTCGCTGTCCGACCTCTTGCTGTTCGAGCTGGACGAAGCGCCCGGCGTGCCGCTGGACGATGTGGAAGAAGTCTCAAACTACGTCGCCGCGCTCAATCATGGCCTCAAGCGCATGCGTGAGGACAATTTCCCGTTGTCGCTGCGTCTGATCCGCGAGATGCACGCGCTGTTGTTGCGTGGCGGGCGCGGTGCGAGCAAGCAACCGGGCGAATTCCGCACCGGCCAGGTCTGGATCGGCGGTCCAACACCGGCCCGTGCCCACTTCGTGCCGCCGCCACCAGAAGCGCTGGCTGAATCACTGGCCGCGTTCGAGCGCTTCCTGCACGTGCCCGCCTCTCAGACGCCACCGCTGATCAAGGCCGCGCTGGCACACGTGCAGTTCGAGACCATCCATCCCTTCAGCGATGGAAATGGCCGACTCGGCCGCCTGCTAATTGCGCTGATCTTGTGCAACGAGGGCGTGCTGCGCGAGCCGAGCCTGTACCTGAGTCTCTACTTCAAACGTCGTCGCGCCGAGTACTACGACATGCTAAATGCCGTCCGCGTACGCGGCGACTGGGAGGGCTGGCTGGGATTCTTCCTCGACGGCGTCGCTGATACCGCCCAGCAAGCGGTCGACACCGCACAACGTTTGCTGGCCCTGCTGACGCGAGACCGCGCCCGAATTGCCACGCTTGGCACGCGCGCCGGGAACGTCGGCCTGGTGTTCGAACAGTTTGCACGCCGCGTGCTGCTGGGCGTGCCGCAGGCGCAGCCGCATCTTGCACTCAGCGCGCCCACTATCCGCGCGGCCATCCGTACCCTGGAAGAGATGGAAATCGTCAACGAACTTACCGGCCAGCGCCGCCATCGCGTGTTCGCCTACAGTCAGTATCTCGACATCCTGAGCGAAGGCGCGCAGCCGCTCTAACGATTTCCGACCGAAACCTACGCATGTCGAAACTGCTCATCGGCCAATACCTCAACGACCTTGCGCGCCTGAAGCAAGTAAGCGGTACGCATCGCGAATCGGTGGTGCGCGAGGCATTCAAGGATTTGCTTAAGGGCTACGCACGCAGCTTTGATCTGGTGTTCGTGCCCGAGTATGAGATCACCACTGCAGCGAAGGAACGCCGCTACGTCGACGGCGCCCTGTTGCACGCGCTGCGCATGCCGTTCGGCTACTGGGAGGCAAAGGACGAGAAGGACGATCTCGACGCGGAGATCGAAACCAAGTTCAAACGTGGCTATCCGAAGGACAACATCATCTTCGAGGACAGCCAGCAGGCGGCCGATTACGTTGTGCTCGCCGTTGACGGAATCGCAGATCTGCATTTCGGCTCTTCGATCGATGCGTATCAGCAGGTGCCGCTGTTCACTTTCGACGAATTGGGAAAGCGAAGCGACAACATCACCGACTGGGCCCTCAAACAGTTCCGCGATCATTACAACGCCGTCACTCCCGCGAAAGCGGGAGTCCAGCGTCTTTCGGATGCCGATGAAGAGCTAACAGCAACGTCACTGGATTCCCGCTTTCGCGGGAATGACGGGCAGAAGCAGAAAAGCACGCCGATCACCAAGGACGCGATCTTTCACTACGTCTACGCCGTGCTGCACGATCCGGTCTACCGTGAAAAGTACGCACAAAACCTCAAGCGCGAGTTCCCGCGTATTCCGCTCTACGGCAACGAACCATCGGCGTTCTGGCAGTGGGCCGACTGGGGCCGGAAGCTGATGGCCCTGCACATCGCTTACGAAACGGTCGAACCGTGGTCGCTGACGCGCGTCGACATCGCCGATGAAAAGGCCCGTGCTGCCAGTCAATCGCCCAAGGCAATGCTCAAGGCCGACAAGGACGCCGGCCGCATCGTGCTCGACTCCGAAACCACGCTCACCGGGGTGCCGCCGGAGGCTTGGACCTATCGCCTCGGCAACCGCAGCGCGCTGGAATGGGTGCTCGACCAGCACAAGGAGTCCAAGCCCAAGGACCCGACCATCCGCGAACGCTTCAACACCTACCGCTTCGCCGATCACAAGGAGCGCGTCATCGACCTGCTGCTGCGGGTCACCCGCGTCAGCGTCGAAACCCAGGCCATCGTCGCGGCGATGCGGGAGGCCACCCGATGAGTCGGACAGACACCGTCGAATGCTTCACGTCGCGAGCGGCATGGCTATCATGACGACCGTATCCGCTCGCCCCGCTGCGATGACGCTCCGATTCGAAGGCAAACCGGTCACGAGATCGGAAGCCAAGCGCCTTATGCAATGCGCATCGCAGTTCCGCTGCGTCGTGCTCAACTTCGCCGAAGTCGGCAGCATCGGCCAGGCCTTCGCCGACGAAATCTTCCGCGTCTTCGCCAACGCGCATCCCGACGTGGAACTGATCGCAACCAACGCCGTACCGGAAGTCCAGCAGATGATCCGCCGCGCCGAAGTGCTGCGCGACGAACAATGCGGGCCGATGGTCGTTGATATGAGCAGGACAGAGCCGATATGAAGAAGGAGTTGATCGCCCAACTGCATCGCGATTTTGAACGGCACGCCCATGGACACGATGGCGTGGAGTTCTGGTACGCGCGGGAATTGCAGCACTTGCTTGGATACACGACTTGGCGCCGCTTCGAGGAAGCGATTGAGCGTGCAAAGACGGCCTGCTCTACGGCCCGGCAAACGGTTGAAGACCATTTTGCCGGCGCCGGCAAAATGGTCGACGTTGGGTCGGGGGCTTCAAGGGAAATATACGACTTGGCTCTTACTCGCTATGCCTGCTACCTGATCGCCCAGAACGGCGATCCGCGCAAGGACGCTATCGCCTTCGCGATGACCTATTTCGCAGTACAGACCCGCAAGCAGGAGTTGATCGAACAGCGGTTGGCGGACGTCGAGCGCGTTCGAGCGCGCGAAAAACTGAGCGTGTCTCAAAAGGCGCTGTCTGGCGTCATGTTCGAGCGCGGGGTTGACAGTCAAGGATTCAGTCGCATTCTCAGCAAAGGCGATGCGGCGCTGTTCGGCGGCATGACGACCCAGGACATGAAAAATCGACTCGGCGTGCCCGATAGCCGGCCGCTGGCGGACTTCCTACCCACACTGGCGATCAAGGCCAAGGATTTCGCCAACGAAGTCACCAACACCCAGGTCAAGGATCATGACTTGCAGGGCGAGCCCGACATTTCGCGCGAACATGTGCGCAACAATCAGGACGTACGCAAGATCCTCACCGACCGCAATATCTGGCCCGAAGCATTGCCGCCAGCGGAAGACGCGAAGAAAGTGGAGCGGCGCCTCAGATCCGAGGAGAAGCAGTTGCCCAAGCTGGCATCGCCTAAACCGAAAAGCAAAAAATGAGTAATGACTAGAACCTATCCTTACCCCGACTACCCGTTCCAACCCTCGTGTTTTGAAGTCCGTCCCGACCTGTCGATGTCGTATCTGGACGAAGGTCCGCGCGATGCGCCGCCGGTGGTGATGGTGCACGGCAATCCGTCGTGGAGTTACTACTACCGCAAGCTGGTGCTGGCCTTGCGCGATTCGCATCGCTGCGTGGTGCCGGATCACATCGGCATGGGGCTGTCGGACAAGCCTGGGGACGCTGCACAAGGAAGTGCGAGTGTCGCGGGAGGCAGGATGCCGGGAGCGACCGGCGGTTACGAGTACACGTTGAAGTCCCGCATCGACGATCTCGACACGTTGCTCGAACATGCCGGTGTGCGCGAAAAGGTCACGCTCGTCGTGCATGACTGGGGCGGCATGATCGGTTTCGGCTGGGCGTTGCGACATCCTGAACGCATCGCCCGGTTGATCATCCTCAACACCGGCGCGTTCCCTTTGCCGGCGAGCAAGCCGATGCCGTGGCAGTTGTCGTTGGGGCGGGATTCGAGACTCGGCGCCTTGATGATCCGTGGCTTCAATGCGTTTTCAGGCGCGGCTTCGTATGTGGGCGTGAAGACGCGCATGCCGCCCGAGGTCCGACGCGCGTATGTCGCACCGTATGACTCCTGGGCCAATCGCATCGCGACGCTGCGTTTCGTGCAGGACATTCCGCTCAAGCCGGGCGACAAGGCCTGGGATATCGTGGAAGAGGGTGGCCGCCGCTTGCACGAGTTCGCCGATCGACCGGCGCTGATCTGCTGGGGGATGCAGGATTTCGTATTCGACCATCATTTCCTGCAAGGCTTCCGCGAGCGCCTGCCGAAGGCGCAGGTGCACGAATTCCCGCAGGCCGGGCATTACGTGCTGGAAGACGAGGCCGAACGCATCGTGCCGCTCGTCCGTGATTTTCTGACGCGGCATCCGGTGTGAACTCCCTCCCCTGCGAATGCAGGGGAAGGTTGGGGAGGGGTCGCTCTTCGCCCCGATGTCGTGACAAGACCTCACCCCCTCCCAACCTCTCCCTGCAAGCAGGGGGAGGAGCAAAAGCCCATCACTCCGCCCCGAGATACTCCGTCGTCACCGCCAGCAGCGCGCGGGTGCCGATCTTGAGCGCTTCCTCGTCAAGGAAAAATTGCGGCGAGTGATTGCTCGGCGCGGCGATAGGATCGCTGCCCCGCGTTGTTGCGCCGACGAAGAAGAACATCGACGGGACCACTTGCGCGAAGTAGGAGAAATCCTCGGCGCCCATCTCGTAGCCTGGATCGATCACGTTGGCCGCGCCGACCACGCTTTGCAGCGTTGGCAGCATTTTCTCCGTCAAGGCGACGTCGTTCACCGTTACCGGGTTGCCGTCGTCGGCCGGGATCGCGTGCTCAACCGTCGCGCCGTGTGCCGCGGCGACATGCTCGGCGGTGCGCTTGAGGCGTGCATACATATCGCTCCGCATGTCTTCGTCGAAAGTGCGGATGGTGCCTTCGAGTTGCACCGTTTCGGGAATGATGTTGTAGCGGATGCCGCCCTTGATCGCGCCGTAACTGAGCACCGCCGGCAGCTTGGAGATATTCATTTGGCGGCTGACGATATGTTGCGAGGAGCCGATGATTTCGGCCGCCGCCGCGATTGGATCGACGCCACCCCAGGGTTTGGAACCATGGGTCTGGCGTCCCTTCACCGTGATCGTGAAGCGATCCGACGCCGCCATCAGCGGTCCGGGACGCAGCGCGATCTGGCCGACGTTGAAGCGGCTGAACACATGCAGGCCGAACATCGCTTCTGGTTTGAAATCGGCAAACACGTTCTGCGCCAGCATCAACGGCGCGCCGCCTTCCTCGCCATCCGGCGCGCCTTCCTCGGCCGGTTGAAACACGAACATCACTTCGCCCGGCAACTCGCTCTTGATCGCGACCAGCGCCTCCGCCACACCCATCAATATCGCGGTGTGGGCGTCGTGCCCGCAGGCGTGCATTACGCCGACGGTTTCGTTGCGGTAGGTCGTTGTTGCTTTCGAGGCGAACGGGAGGTCGACGCTTTCCGTCACCGGGAGCGCGTCCATGTCGGCGCGCAGCGCGATGCGCGGGCCGGGTTTTCCGCCCTTCAGCACCGCCGTGACGCCGGTGTGCGCAATGCCGGTTTTCGGTTCCAGCCCCAACGCACGCAAGTGCTCGGCGACCAGCATTGCGGTCCGCGTCTCGCGATTGCCGAGTTCCGGGTGCCGATGCAGGTCGCGCCGCCAGGCCAGCACCTTGGCATCGACGCCGAGCGCGAGTGCATCGGTATCGGCGGCCAACGCCGACACGCAAGCCAAGGAAAATGCAGTCGCGAGCAAAGTACGAATCATCAGGAATTCCTGGCAAATGAAGCAGAGGATGGCGCGCTGACAATGTCAGCCGCAAGCGGTTGAGACGATCGCGACGGCACGAGCAGCAGCAGCGAAATGACGGTCGCGACCAGCAGCCACGAAAGGTAGCGGAATTCGGCGCTGCCGGCAGCGATCAATAGCGGCAGCGCGTAACACAGCCCCGAGGCCGCGGTCGCGGCGGCGAGACGGCCACGCGCATCGCCCCGCCGCATTCCGACGATCGTCACTGCCAGCGCCACCAGCAGGTAGATCCAGCCCGAGAACAACGGCGTAGGTACCAGCGCGCGCAGGGCTTGCTGGACTGCTGCATTCACGCCATCGCTGCGCGGGCTCAGGCGCGGATTGTCGCGATAGGCGACCACACCCGGCATCAACACCAGCTCGTCGCTGAGCGCATCAGGTCGCCAGCGGAACAGGCGCTCTGCCACGGCGGCGCGATGCGAGAAATACGCGCCCGGATAACGCCACGGAAGACTCAGCCACGTCGCGCGCAATTCGCGGTACTCGGCTTCGGCGTACGGAACGAGGAAATGGGTCTTCACCCCACCCTGGGTAAAGGTGGGGACGTTGGTGGCTGGAGTGTAGTGCTGCGCCAGCCTTGGCAAGGTGGCGCCGGGCGCCATCAGGCGCGGCGGCAACAGCAACTGCTGTTGCGCGATCGAGACCGCCGCGATATCCCAGGCCGCGATCGCCGGCCAAGCCGGAAATCGCTCCACGCTGGGCAAACGATCGGGCAATTGGGCCAACATCAGCATCAGCACGCTGCCCGCCAGGCCTAGGCCCAGGCGGGAAACGAAACGTCGGCGCGCGATGACGACGCCTGCTTCCCATGCCATCCACATCAGCAGCGGCAGTAGCGCGGTCGCTGCGTTGTGCCGCATGGCGCAACCGAGCAGCAGCGCTAACAGAGCTAGCCACCGCCATTGCCGCTGCGGACGACGCAGATCCAGCGCCAGCAACGCAACCGCGATGCCGAACAGCGTCATCACCGCCACGTCCTTCCAGACATGCGCCAGCAGTGCGAATAGCGGTGGCCAGAAACCCGCAATCCAGACCAGCAACACGCGCCCCCACGCCGGCGCGGCCAGCGGCTGGATCAGCACGGCGAACGCGCCCCAATGCAGCAGCGCGAACAAAGTAAACAGCGGCCCGGGCCCGGACCAGAGCTTCTCGCTCAGCGACCACCCCATCGCCATCAGCGGTGGGTGGACGTTGGTGTACTCACCGTGGCGCGCCTGCCACCACTGCACGGCCGTATCGAAACTCATGTATCCCGGCCAGAACACCGCGAGCGTCGCGCCGAATCCCAGCGCGGCGGCGAACCACACGCTGCCGCCCCTCACGGCCGGTGCTCGCGCGCGAGATAGCTCTCCGACTGCATTTCGATCAACCGACTCTGGGTGCGCTCGAAAGCGAACGCGTGGTGCTTGCCGTGATACAGCGCGGTGACCTCCGCGGCGGCGGACAGGATGAAGTTCACGTTGCGGTCGTAAAACTCGTCGACCAGATGCACGAAACGCAGCGCGGCGTCTTCGTTGAGCCGATCGAATCCCGGCACGTTGGCGAGCAACACGGTATGGAAGTTGCGCGCGATCTCGATGTAGTCGGCGACCGCGCGCGGACCCTCGCAGAGCGCGGCGAATTCAAACCAGGCTACGCCCTCGGCGCTGTCGATGGTTTCAATCGCGCGGTCGTTGATGCGCAAGGGCTCGCCGTCGCGCACGGTGTCCGCGGTGAGGCGTTCGTAGCAGGCTTCGATCGCCGCATCGGCGGCCGAACCTAGCGGATGATGGTAGGTCGGCGCCTGGGTGAGGCTGCGCAATCGGTAGTCGTGCGGACTTTGCAGGTGTTGCACCGCGCAGTGCCGTTGCAGCAGCGCGATGGCGGGCAGGAAACGTGCGCGTTGCAGCCCGTCGCGGTACAGGTTTGCGGGTTCGGTGTTGGAGGTCGTGACCAGCACCACGCCGCGTGCGAACAGCTGATCGAGCAACCGCCCCAGAATCATGGCGTCGCCAATGTCGCTGACGAAGAATTCATCCAGGCACAACAATCGCAAGCTGGCGGCATAGCCGGCCGCGACCTCGGCCAGCGGGTCCTCGCGCTCGCCCAGGGCGCGGATGTGCGCGTGCACTTCGCCCATGAAACGGTGGAAGTGGACGCGCCGCTTCCCATCCAGTGGCAGATGCTCGAAAAACAGGTCTACCAGAAAGGTCTTGCCGCGCCCGACTCCTCCCCACAGATACAACCCGCGTGCGATGTCGTCACGCTGGAATTGACGCGCCAGACGCGTTAACCAAGTCGAATGGGTGCGCGCGAGCAGGGCGTCGAAGATGCGATCGAGTTCGACCAGCGCCGCTTCCTGCGCCGGATCACGCTGCCAGCGACCGGAGGCGACGCCGGTGGCGTAGGCCGCGCTAGGGCGTTGCGGTTGCGTATCAAGCGGACTCATGCGTTCGCCGCAAGCGACCGCCGTATGCAACGTCCATACAGCGGAAACCGCTGCGCGGGTTCCGCCCTACAACAGTGCACTTGCCGTCCGCTCAAGGATTGACTTTCGGCGGCAGGTTCGCGCGCACGCCATTCTTGATCGCGCCGCGCAGATCCATCAGCCGGCGATGGAAGAAATGTCCCGTCTCGGGCATCCGCACCAGGGTCGGCTTGTCGGGCATGGCATCGACCCAATCGAATACCGCCTGCGGTTCGACCACGTCGTCGTCCTCGCCCTGCACGATCAGCCACGGACAGGGCGGCGCGATCGCAGCGGAGAAATCCCAGCGACCGACCGGCGGTGCAATCGAGATCATCTGCTTCACCGGCAGATGGCGGGCGGCCAGCAGTGCGACGTAGCTGCCGAAAGAAAAACCGGACAGCCAGAGCGCATCGTGCGGACGCGTCTTGCTCACCCATTCCGCGACGGCCAGCAAGTCGAGGGTTTCGCCGCGCCCGTCGTCGTGTACGCCCTCCGACGCGCCGACGCCGCGGAAGTTGAAGCGCACCGTGTGCAGGCCGAGTTCGCGCAGGCTGCGTCCGACCATCACGACCACTTTGTTGTGCATGCTGCCGCCGTGCAACGGATGCGGATGCGCGATGATTGCGGTGCCGGCGCGTGCGTGCTGCGGCTCCGGCACATCGACCAGCGCCTCGATCGCACCGGCGGGACCAGGCAGCCGCAACTCGGTCTGCGCCTCGGGAAACGGATGCGGGTTGTCGCTCATGCGGGAGACTGCGGAGGTAAACGTCGGGCGATCATACCGAAGCCGCGCACTACGGCCTCACCGGGCGCCGAAGTCGAGCACCATCAGCAACGGATCGTGGTCCGACGCGCGGTAGGGGTCGGGGGCGTACCAAGCGCGCTGGCGATGTTCGCGGTTGTAGTCGAAGGCGTCGGACTCGTCGGCATTGATATGCCACTCGCGTGCGGCCACCACGAACGGCGCCAGCGCGGCGCTCGCGAAAGCGTGGTCGAGCCGGCCGGAATATCCGTTGAAAACGTAGCTATAGGGCTTCTTGGTGCCGACCACCTCGAACGCATCGCGCCAGCCCGCGTCGCGCAGCGCGCGCATCGGGTCTTCCTGACCGTAACTGTTCAGATCGCCCAGGATCAGCACGCGTTTGCCATCGGTACCTTCCGGGTCGGTGTCCAGCCACGCGCTCAGTTCCTGCGCGGCGGCAAGGCGGGTCGCATTCCAGCAAGCCTGGCCGTCGCTATTGTCACGATCGCCGTCGTTCTGTACTTCGTTGCAACTGCTTTTCGACTTGAAATGATTCGCCACCACGGTGAAGACGTGATCGCCGTCGAGGGTCGCGAATGCCTGCGCAAGAGGCACCCGGTTGTGCCGCGCGAACGCGCCGGTCGCGAGCATCGCGGGTGCGCCGCGCGGCAGCAGGCGCGCGGGACGATAGATGATGCCGACGCGGATCTCGTCCGCCCCTGGTCCACGGCCGCTGCCGATGTAACGGTACTGGTCCTGACCCAGTCTGCGGTTCAGCGCCTCGACCAGTTCGACCACGCTGCTGCGATCGCCGTAGCCGTCGTTCTCCAGTTCCATCAGCGCGGCGATGTCGGGCTGAATCGCGGCGATCGCGGCCACCGTCTTGTCTCTTTGACGGGTAAGTTCTTCCAGGCTGGAGGCACCACGCGCGGTCGGAAAGCCGCGGCCGCGGCCATTGCCGTTGAAATAATTGAGCACGTTCAAGCTGGCGACGCGCACACCGTCCGGCAGTGTTGGCGGTTCGGGACGCTCCGCGTGCTCGATTATCGCCAGCTTGGCAGTGAGTTGCAGGCGCCAGCCGTAACGCTGCTCCAGTACGCCTTCCACCTCGAACAGTTGACTGCCGGCGCGCAGCGGTTGCGCCGCGCTCAGGCCGTCGGGCAGGAACCACAACTCGTTCGGGAATTCGCCGCGCCGAGCGTCGTCCAGGACCAGCCGTCGGCGCAGGTTGCCATCCTGCGCCACCTTCGCTCGCGCGCCGGGAGGATGGCGTTCCGTCGAGTGAAATTGGCGCGAGCCGAACGTGGCGTGCAGTTCGCCGTAGCGCAACAGGTTGTCGTTGCCGCTCACCGTCAGCGGCACCGACATTCGCAGCCACATGCCTTCCAGCCGTTCCCAGTCGGCTACCGCCGCCGGGGCTGTCGCCAGCATCGTGACCGCGGTCGCGCCGCGGCCCAACGGCGCCACGTCGGTGGCTTCGATCACGGTCTGGGTGGCATCGCCGTCGCCCCGCTCGACCACAGTGCCGGCGACGCGCACCCGATCGCCACGCCGCACCTTGGGCGCGCTGCCGCGCGGCCAGTGCACGAACACGCCGTCGGACGTCGCGACATCGCCGTCTTCTTCGCCCGCGGCATCCTGCAAAAAGAAACCGTCGAGCCCGACAACGAAATTCCCCGTGATGACCCCTTGCACCTCGATGCGCTGGCGCTCCAGCGGGCTGCGCACTCCGGCGCCCTGCACCGCGCCCAGGCGCAGCGTTACGGCGGCGTCGGAATCGCTCGGCACGTCGCCTGCCACGTCGCAGCCACCCAGCGCGAAGGCGCAGGTCAACGTGGCGATACAGACGAGAACGAAGTTCATCAACGGTCCTTCAGACACGACGACGCCGCCCGCAGGCGGCGTCGAATCACGGCGCATCATACAATTCAGAATCAGCAGTTCAGGATCAGGCGCTGTTTACTTCAGATTAGCGAGCATCCACTTGACCGTGGCTTCCATCTGGGCGTCGGTCAAGGATGGATTGCCACCGCGCGCGGGCATCAGGCCGGCGCTGCCTTGATAGCCTTCGATCGAGTGCTTGAGCAGGGTTTCGACGCCCTGACCCACGCGTGCGCTCCACGCGACCTGGGTCAGCATCGGCGCGCCACCGGCGCCCGAGGCGTGGCAGGCGCTGCACAGGTTGGCATACACCACCGACCCGTCGAGAGTGCCGTCGTAGGCCACTTGCGACGCCGCCGCCAGACGCGCAGCCCCCGCGGCCGCCGCCATCGCCGCGGCCCCGGTTTCGCCCGCATACACCGCGCCCACCGGGGCAATGCGCTCAATCAAGCGCGCCTCGGCGCGTGGATCGACCTCGACGGGTGCGGTCCCGTGCAGGTAGTGCGCGAAAATCAGCAACACCACGGTGACGGCCACGAGAAAGCCGATCACCATGGAAAAGTGTTTGAGGAACTCCAGGTCGTGATTGCGCACCCTTACACCCCAGGTTGACGCGGCCACCCAGACGGACGACCACTGAAACAAAGGGCGTGATTATAACCGCCCGCCCGGGACCGGGGAAGTTGGCGCGCGGAGGGATCCGAACCCCTGACCCAGGCCGCCCGGTCGACGTCCGCCAAGGCAGAGCATGACGCCTTTATCCGCTGCTGCTATCTGGAAGGAGGATAGTAATTCCAACACCCCTACACACGGCAGCCTACGCCTCCATATTCCGAATTCAACGCTTGCAAGGTCGCACGCGCACCGGCCTGGTGCCGCCGTTCAACTTGTCCTCGCCGCGTGTTGTTGCAGCGCGATGAAAATTGATCGCCAGGGGGTGCCGACTATTGATCAGTCGGATTGGACGAAAATCTGTTCATTCGAGCTGGGGTCACATCAGGCCCTGGTCAATCGTTGCCGCTCTGAACTTTCCGGGACTGATCAAATCTCGCCGCGCGACCACACTCCAAGATACCCTGCAGGGTATTTTTTATGCTGTTACGAGCCCAGACTCCGAAACAATTGGCCGCCCTATTACGCGGGCAGCGCCAAGGCCTCCGCTTGACCCAGAAGCAGGCAGCAGCCCTGGTCGGTTTGCTGCCCAAGACCATCTCCGCGTTGGTGTCGAGTCCCGAGCGCTGCAGTGTGGGAAGCCTGTTCAAGCTGCTCTCGGCACTGGGCCTGGAGATGACGCTGCGGCCGAAGCCGATTTCGCTGTCGCACGATACTGTGGGCGAGTGGTAGCGCGTACTGATCGTCCGGTAGGTGGCGACAGTTTTATATATATTTGCATGTTGAACGGCTTTACGTTTATATATATGCAATGAAACCTACCGCCACGAGCGTCATCAGCCCCCGCGGACAACGCACCGCGCAGCATCTGGCCGGCCTGGTCAATCGGGCACGACTGGCGCGAAACCTGAGCCAGGCGGACCTGGCCGAACGGGCGCGGGTCAGCCCGGGCAGCATCCATCGACTGGAGCGAGCCGAGCCGGGCGTGGCCCTGT
>JBKJTK010000514.1:0-10764 GCA_046590875.1 Chiayiivirga sp. | reverse complement strand
AACGCCGCCCTGATCGGGCGCGATGTCGAGGCGCGTGTGCACCCGGATCACAAGCTTGTGTTCCTGTGCCACAGCAAGGGTGGGTTGGATACGCTGGCCATGCTGCTGCGTTTTCCGCCACTGCGTCGGCGCGCCGGTGCGGTGGTGCTTTGCCAGACACCACGCGCGGCGTGTGCCGTGCTCGAAAGCGTGCTTCTCGACCGTCACCGCGATTCCATCGGCCGCAAGGGCCGCGGCGTCAAGGAAGCCATGGCACGCCAAGCGATCTTCTGGTCCGGCGCCCGACCAGGATGCCTGGAACTGACGGTCGACCGGATTTCGCAACGTATCGCCGGCATCGATGCGAACCCGTTCAATCTGTCGGTGCTTTCAGTCGCCTCCTGGTCCGTCGAACCGACCGCATGGCTCGATTCGCAACATGCTCGCCTGGAGCAAATCCGGCCGGGATGCGCGCACGATGGACTGTTCTATCTCGAGGACCTGCTATGGCCCATGGCTGAGCAGATCCTGCTGCCGCGGCTTGACCACTCGCAGCCCACGGCGGGCGGGGCGGGATTCGATGATGGGCGGTTCTGGCTTGCGCTGGCCGCCATGGCGCTTGAGCGCATCAAATGACGCCGCCCGGCGCCGTTGACGATCCGATTTTCATCACCGGCTCCGGCCGATCGGGAACGACGTTGCTGAGGATGATGCTCAACGCCCATCCCGACATCCATATTTCCAACGAAGCCGCCTACTACCTGCATGCCTTGCGCGCGACAACAAGCGGCGAATGGCTGCGTGCCTATCAGCGCACGGTATCGTTCGCGTGGATGAAGTTTTCCCAGAACGAAATCGAGCGGCAGGTTCCGCGGGGTTTGCCCCGGCATGAAATCTTCAAGGCGATCGACGCGTTGATGCGGCTCAAGGCGGGGCACTACGGCAAGAAACGCTATGGGGACAAGATGCCTGGCTATGGCTGGCGATTGGGCCGGATACTTGCCGATTTCCCGAAGGCGAGGGTCATCCATGTCGTACGCGATCCGATCGCAACCGTCGCTTCCTTGAAACGCATGCCATGGGCTCCGCGTTCGATCGTCTTGAATTCCCTCATGCTGGCCGGCCATCAGGCCAGAATGGAAAAATATCGGGACAGGATTCTTGAAGTTCGGCTTGAAGATTTGCTCGATTCGCCTGAATGCGTGATGCGCAAGTCACTCGAATTTGTCGGTGTGGAATGGGACGATCGGGTACTGCGACATCAGGAATTCGCCCCGCGCGATGACATGCCGCCTTTCCCGTGGTTCCACGCTCCCAGGGGAAATCCGTCACGGGCCGCAGTCACGCCCTCGCCCATTTTTCCGACGCTCACACGCACAGAACAAACACTGGTCGAGTACTTCAATCGCCGCACGATGCGACGATTCGGCTATCACCGTGCAGCGATCGCACCGGCAGCAGGGTTGGCGGGCATGCTGTATGTCGTCAAGGATCTCCCGCTGCTGTGCCGGGACCTGTGCAGGATGACGCGCGCGTGGTGGACGCTGCGTTCCGCCACACATGCCCAGCAGCTGCTCTGGCCGCATGAAAGCGCATGGAGGTACTACCCGGAGTTCAATCCACAGGACGTGACGGCATGGGAAAACGCTTCGCCGCGCGATTGATCTCGGGTGTGACCTGCAGTGTTGGCATCGCATTGAGCTGATGCTTACCCGACGCTGAGGCCATCGCGCGCGCCTCGCGCCAGCGGTGCAGCGCGGGCAGGCATTGCAGCGCCACGTGCGGAAAGCGATGGTGCGCCGCGTGGAAGCCGATGTTCCTCGGGAACAGGAACAGTTTGCCTGGCGCCCCCCAGTCGTGCGTCACCGTGGTCGCCGCCACCGTCTCGTGTCGTCGATCGCAGCAGGGTACGTGGATGTGTTCGACGATGACGCGATTGACGTTCAGCACTCCTGCAAGCAACAGCGGCGCGAAGTAATAAGCCATCACGATTCCCGGCTGTTGCCATGTCACCACCAGCACCACGGCGAAAAACGCCGCTTGCTTCGGTTCCTGGCGCAGGCAGGCCATCACTTCTGCGCTGGCGCCCAAGTCCTTGCCGGAACGGTCCTGAAGAAACAGCCGCGCGTAAGAATTGCGCAGCGCGGGAACGGCGAGCGCGAGGCAACCGTAGTAGCTGCGCAGGATCCAGGCCGGGACGAGAATGAGCCCCCTGATCCGCGCCAGATTGCGCCGCAGCAGGTCGTGCGACACGCCCGCCTTGAAATACGGATCCAGCGCCATGCCGTTGTGGCGATGATGGCGCAGGTGGTGATAGCGCATGGCGTTCACACTGGTCGCGATGGGATAGCCGGCGACCAGATCGAGCAGCTCCAGGGATGGCGTTTGCTTGCCCGCGCGCAGGTGGCAGGCGTCGTGCACCACGACACCCAGCGCATGAAATCGTCCCGCGACCACCAACCATCCGAACGGATAGACCCACCACGGGCTATGCCACATCAAAATCCACACGACGGCGATGACAAACCAGTCGCTCAATGCGTACCGCAATAGCTGCGGAATCTGCGCGGCGACCAGCAATTCCGGCGGAACCTCGGTGCGATGCAATTTAGGCGACCTGTGCCACGTCATTCGGATAGACGCGACTCTAGCAAACGTCCGCTGGATTCCGCGTACTCGCACGCGGGGCGAAATTTCGAGCCGGCAGGTTGTGCCTCGCTTTCGGGTCACGCCGTCTGGACTCTGGCCCACACCGGCATCAGACTGCGCTCGCCTTCACCTTGGAGCTGCCTGTGGCCTGCATCCGTCTCGTTGCCTTCGCCTTCATCGCCTTCTCCCTGCACGGCACGCCTGCCTTGGCCACCGATCTGATCGACGCCGACACCGTGCTGGCTCGGACAGCACAGCAGCAAGAAGCGAAATCGTCACCGCCTTCTTCATCCTCGGAACTGCTGCTGCAAGACGTTCTTGCGTTCCGCACCGAGTCGGTCACGCTGGCCCCGGCCGACGCTGCAAGTCGTTGGCTCAAACTGTTCGACCGGGCCAAAGCGCTGCAGTCGGGTCCGCGCTCCAACTCCTATTCGAGCTACGACATCGCCATCAGCGGGATGGTCGGGCTGCGTTCGGTCCTGGCGGCGTTGCCGCCGCCGAGCGCGTGGGGCGAGCTGAGAAAGCTGCTGAGCAAGCGCGCCCAATTGCACCCGGATGACGCCGACGCATTGACGATGCGGCTGCTGGGTGATCTGTTGGCACAGGATCGCAAATCCAGCGAGGCCACGCTTCTACGCATCGAAACCTTGTCCAACGATCAGGACAAAGAGGCTCGCGAGTCGACTCGTGAATCCGTAACGGAATTGCGCAACGCGCTGATCGGGATTTACGGCGACGATGCCGAGATTGCCGACCTGTTCCAGAGCAAAGTTAATGCGGCGAGTGACGATACCTACAGTTTCGACGTTGAAACACCGGACCTGGTCGGACTGTTGGGCGAATCCAAAGCCGAACAACTGCTGCGCGATGCGTTACGGCGCCCGGTCGCGCTCAGCATCGAATTCGGATCCGCTACCCGAGTACTCGCGAAACGGCTTGCATTGCAGGAAATCGCGCGTCTTGGCCGACCGCAGTGGGGACTGGTGGACGGCGTGGACACGATCGCGTTCTACGAGGCCATGCGCGCGCGATTTGGTGGCGGCAAGGCAAGCGACGCCGCGGTGGACGTGTCCTTCGATCCAAATCGCGGTACCGCGGACGCCTACTATTTCCTGGCCTTGGTGGCTGCACAGCGACAAGCCGATGCGGAACTCGCGCTGCAAAGGCTGACGGGTGACTCGGAGCTGAGCTTGCCGCGCGCAACCATCACCGCACTGAAGGAAGCCGGTCACAACGAGGCCCTGGTCGAGTTCCTGCACCATCGCCTGCGGGCGCGTCCGGAACTGGATGCCTGGTCGGCTTACCTTGAACAGTCGGCTTACGTGGGGCGGCACGAACAATCGCTGGCGTTGCTCGACGAATTGGTTGCCCGAGACGACCTACCCGCGCACCTGCGCAAGACGCTACGCCGCTCGCGCGCCGATGCCCAGCTCGCGGCAGACCAGGTCGAACCGGCGCTCAAGACCTTGCTGCAGTCCTTGCAGAAGACGCCGAGCGCCACGGACGAGCAGCTCACGCAACACCTCGCCGACGCGGTGAAGCTGGCGTCGCTGGCCCGCGTGCTGGGCAAGCCCGAACTGAGCGATCCAGCCTTTGCGTATGCCGAACGAGCGGTTGCGTTGCTATTGCCGAAAGCGGACCTGCACTACGACATGAAGGACCTGGTTTCGTCCCTCTACGCAGAACTGCGCCGTCAGGGTCGCGACAACCGCGCCCAGACCCTGGCCATCAGTGTGCTCAATCGCCCGCTCGATCCGGCAACAGTCACATTTGCCGTGTTTCGCCCCGATCCACTCAAGCGCGCCGCCCTGATCGAGCTGGTCAGCATCTATGACGAAGCAGCGAGATACGCCGATGCGCTACGTCTGGTTGATGGCTCGCCAGAGTGGGGCGCACGCGATGTGCGGGAGCTGATCGCGGAGAAGGATTCGCTCGGTTCACCGTTGGGCGTGTTCGTGGCCCGCAGCTTGAAATCGGCCAACCAGGCCGAGGCTGCCCGGGCGAGCACCGAACTGTTGCTGCAACAACTGCCGGGGCATGACGGCGGCTACGCCTTGTTGATCGACTTGCTCGGACCCGATGCCCCGCAGAATCTGGACCAGCGCTACGGACACGACCCGTTCGAAGAGCGGCCATTGATCTGGAAGGCGATCGCGCTCAAACAGGCGGGCCGGCTGCCGGAGTCCGAAGCCAGCATCCGCGCCGCCATTGCGATCGACCCGTCCGATGGCGAACAGGGCCGCGACGACCGGATGCGCGCCTATGCGGTGCTGGCAGACTTGCTTGCGGCCAAGGGCGACGACGAGACGGCCGCCATCTATCGCGGCGCGGTGGCGGCAATCCGCCTCTCCGAACAAGGCGACGAGCTGCACAAGCTGGGACTTTACCGCCGCGCGTTCGACACCTATCAGAAAGCGCTCAATCAGTTTTCGGATGCGTACTGCATTCAGTCCCGGCTTGCGGTGCAACTCTCCAAGCAGGGTCTGCAGGAGCAGGCCCTGCTGCACTACCGTCGAGCCTATGAACTGATGCCGGACAGCTTCGGCCGGGTCGAGAGCCACTGCTTCGGATGCGAGAGCGTGTTCGAGGATCCCGCCGCACAGGGTATTGCCGACCAGGTCTTCACCCGCATCATCGAAAAGACACCCAATCGTCCGCAGGCGCACTACATGCTCGCCTACCTTCGGATTGAGCAGACGCGCTTTCGCGAAGCGCTGGACGAGTTGCGGCAAGCGGTCGGACTCGACGGCGATTACCTCAACGCGTGGAAAAAACTGCACGAACTGGGTGAGAAAACCTATATTCCGGCATCGGAACGGGACATCGCTCGATTGAAGCTAGTCGAACTCGATCCCTTGCAACGTCACGTGACCTACCAGCTGGACGACGTCGGCGACTTGCGTGCGCTGTGGCAATCGCTGGAAACCGCCAAGGCGCGACGTGATAGCTCGCAACCGAAGAAGCACGAGGCCTATCCGTTCGCCGCGAGCGCAACCGCGATCACGACGGCCATTGACAAAATGCCCAAGGAAACGCGCGAACAGTTCGAGCAGCACTTCCGCGCGCTGGAGACCGCGGCAGACCCGGCAAGCAAGGGCATGACGCCCGCCCAAGCGCTGGCGCAGCATGCCCTGTTACAACCGGTGCTCGCATTGCTGGGCGAAGAGGAAGAGTCTGGTTTTGGTCACCACTAGCCATGGAATCCGACCGCGCGCCCCATGACGCGGGAGGAAAACGACCGGTCGACGCATTTCTTTCCCGGACGCCGCCACTTCTCGGGTGGGGAGCAGCGTCGCGCTACGCGGATTCCGCAGCGCGCGCGTAGCGCGTCTCAACGTACGAGTCGATCAGCGCGACAAACTCCTGCGCGATGTTTTCGCCCCGCAGGGTGACCGCCTTCTCCCCGTCGATGAATACGGGCGCGGCCGGCGCTTCGCCGGTGCCGGGTAGCGAGATGCCGAGGTTGGCGTGGCGCGATTCGCCCGGTCCGTTCACCACACAGCCCATTACGGCGAGCGTCAGGTTCTCCGCGCCGGGATGGGTGATCTTCCAAAGCGGCATCTGCGCGCGGACGTGCTCCTGCACCGTCTTGGCCAGCACCTGGAAGAACTCCGAGGTGGTGCGACCGCAACCCGGACAAGCGGTCACCAGCGGCGTGAAAGCGCGCAGGCCGAGCGTTTGCAGCAGTTCCTGCGCCACAATGACTTCGGTCGTCCGCGACTGCCCCGGCTCGGGGGTCAGCGAGATGCGGATGGTGTCGCCGATACCTTCCTGCAACAGCACCGCGAGCGCGGCACTGGAGGCTACGATTCCCTTGCTGCCCATGCCTGCCTCGGTCAGGCCCAGATGCAACGGATAGTCGCAACGCGCCGCGAGATCCCGATACACCGCGATCAGTTCCTGCACCCCGCTGACCTTGCAACTGAGAATGATGCGATCGCTCGGCAACCCGAGTTCCACGGCACGCGCGGCTGAATCCAGCGCCGAGCGGATCAGCGCCTCGCGCAGTACCGCGGAGGCGTCCCAGGGTTCCGCCCGCAGGTGATTCTCATCCATCAAGCGCGTGGCGAGGGCCTGATCCAGCGAGCCCCAGTTCGCGCCGATGCGTACCGGCTTGTCGTACTTGAGCGCGAGATCGATCAGGGTGGCGAATTGGGTGTCGCGCTTCCTGCCGAAACCGACATTGCCGGGATTGATGCGGTATTTAGCCAGCGCTTCGGCGCAAGCCGGTTCGGCCGTCAGCAACTGGTGTCCGTTGTAGTGGAAGTCGCCGATCAGCGGCACCTCCACGCCCATCATCGCGAGCTTGTCGCGAATGCGCGGCACGGCGGCGGCGGCCTCGGCCGTGTTGACGGTGATCCGGACCAGTTCCGAACCCGCGCGCCAGAGTTCGGCGCATTGTTTGGTGGTGGATGCGACGTCGGCGGTGTCGGTGTTGGTCATCGACTGCACCACGATCGGCGCATCCGAACCGAGGGCAATGCGCCCGATACGCGACGCCAGACTGCGACGCCGCGCCTGGGGCGCAGCGGTGGGAGGAAGACAAGAACTCATGCGTGGCCGACCGGTTTCGCTGCGAGCAAGAGGTAATCGCCCGCATTCTCGAGCACGAGGATATCGGAACAGTGCGAGAGCGGTACGTCCGTCCGTTCGAAATCGTCGTTGTCGACGGCGCGTGCGACTTCAATCCGCGTCACTTGCGCATCCAGCACCGCCGGTGCAAGGAAATGCAGTGCGCCATTGACGTTCGGGCGCAGCCAGTCGATCTGGATTCCGCGTAGCGGCGGTTTCGGCACACCCAGCGTGTCGAGACCACGCAGCCCCACCGCTTGCGCGCGTCGCGCCAGCAGTTCGATCCCGGCATCCACGTCGCCCTGGGGGTCGTAGCGCAGCCAGCGGATCACGCCCACCATCCAGTCGCGCACATCCTCATCGCCGGCTACGGCGACGCCGACCACTTCGCCGACGCGCGCGCGCAGGCCTTCCTCGTGGCGCCAGCTCAGGCGATAGCCTCCCAGACTCTGATCCAGCACCTGTGCCCGTACCACCGGCACCCGGCCGACCTCGCTGCCGTTGTGGGCCCAGGCGGCGCGTTCGGAACCGCCTTCGAGCGCGCCCACGCCTCGCACCTGACGCATGAAGGTGTCGAAATCCAGATGCCCTGCCAAGTAATAGTGCAGGCCACTGAGCCCGATGACCGTGTCGAGCGCGTGGCCGGCGCTGAGTCGTTGGTGGCTGCGCGCGGCAGCGTGGCCCCAGCCGGCACGCAGGCGACGCAGCAGATCGGCCGGTGCGATCAACGTAAGCCCCTGGCGGAAGCGGACGTGCACAGGACCGGTAATGTCGCTTTTCAAGGGCCCGTCAAGCGCCGCGCGCAGTGAGGCCAACCCCATCCAGAGCAGCGCCGAGTCCGCGCCGGCACGCTCTTCCGGCAGATAACCCGGCCCGCGGTCCTCCACCTGCGCCACCGCGAAGGCATCCTCGCCAGGCCGTTTCGGCAACAGTTCGACATGCGCCGCAAGGTCGCGGGTGATCGGCCACAGTTCAGTCTGTTCGCGCTGGCTGAACCGATAAGGGTTCGACAGCGCCAGCAGCAGCGCGTGCGCATAGGCCTGGCGCGGGCTGAGCATCATGCGCTCGGCCGGCTCGTCGACCGCCTTGTCGTCCAGCTTGATGCCCAGCGCGAAGCGGTGCAGCGCGTTCAGCGCGCCCCACGTGCCGGGCATCGGGTTCCGATACAGAAAATAGCTGACCGCGAGGTCGCGTCCGGCGTGAAAGATGGCGCGTTCCAGCGCCAGCGTGACCTGCGCGCCCTTGAGGAACGGCACCCCGCCCGCCGGTGCGCAGAGTTCCACAACCGCCAATCGATAGCCGATCGCGAGTTCGCGCTGAAACGATTGGATCTGTTGCGCCACCTGCGCCTTGGCTGGCGGCAACGGAAACGCGCTGCCTAGCAACAACTTATCGAGCGCGGCGACGCTGTCGAGGATCGAGGGGCGCAGCGTTTCCATTGCCAGCAGGCGTTGCAGTCCTTCCAGACGCAGGCCCTTGAGCGATTCCAGTGCCTCGGACAATTGCCGCAGGGTCGCCTGCTGATTGGCGCGCGGAAGTGCATCCACCCAGGCCTTGACGCGACGTGGATCGGTCGGGAAAGTCGTTGCGTCCGGAACACGCCTGGCCGGCAGATCGTCCCGCAGCCGTTGATAGGCTTCGTTCATGCCGTGATCGCCCTTGTTTGCGATGACTTAGATTACCTTTTACCGGGCAAACTGCCTAACCACATACAAAGTCAGTGCGCCGCGAGCCGCCGCCGCCCGCTGCTATGATCGCGGCTCGCACCGGGGGTCGCATGGCCGAACGCTACAAGATCGCCGTTGTGGGCTCGGGACCGGGCGGGCTCTCGGCCGCCGCGCGCGCCGCCGAACGTGGACTGTCGCACGTGCTGCTGGAGGCCGAGCCGCACCTGTCCAACACCATTTATCGCTATCAGAAAGGCAAGCACGTGATGGACGAGCCCGGCATCCTGCCGTTGCGCTCGCCCCTGCCCTTTCAGGCCGGCACCCGCGAGGTCATTCTCGGTGCCTGGGATCAAGGCAGCGCCGGTCTCAAGGTCAACGTCAAACATGGTGCCGAAGTCACCGCAATCAAGAAGCAGGACGCCGGCCATTTCGTCCTGACCACCAAGGCTGGCACCTTCGAAGCCGACGCGGTGGTGATGGGCATCGGCCTGCAAGGCAACATCCGCAAGCTCGGCGTGAGCGGCGAAGATCTGCCCTTCGTGCAATACCAGCTCGATGATCCGGATGAGTACTCCGGAGAGACCATCGTCGTGGTCGGCGCGGGCGACGCCGCGATCGAGAACGCGGTAGCGCTCTCAAAACAGAACAACGTAATCATCGTGAACCGGCGCGACGAGTTCGCGCGTGCCAAGCAGGGCAACCTCGATGCCATCGTCAAGGCGCTCGAGGACGGTACGATCCAGTGTTATTACAACGCCGGCCCGGAAAAGGTCGAAGCCTTGAACGTAGGCCGCAAGCCCGGCCGGCTCACCCTGTCGACGGCCAACGGCAAGACCCAGATCCTGATCGACCGCATCATCGCGCGCCTCGGTGCCACCGCGCCGCGCGGCTTCGTCGAAGCCTGTGGCGTGGTGTTCCCGAACAAGGACCCGGCCTCGGTGCCGGCGATCAGTTCGCAGTACGAATCCAACGTTAAGGGGCTGTACATCGTCGCCGCGCTTGGCGGTTATCCGTTGATCAAGCAGGCGATGAATCAAGGTTACGAGGTCATCGAGTACATCCTCGGCGAAAAGGTGGAGCCCGCCGATGAGCCGCTGCTGCGCGAGAAGTTCCGCTTCATGCCTGGTTTCACCAGCGTGGAAGCCGCGCTCGCCCGGGTGCAGCAGAACGTGCGCCTGCTCTCGCACATCACGCCGTTGCAATTGCGCGAGTTCATGCTCGACTCCGACATCCGCACCCCGAAACCCGGCGAGGCGGTTTTCGAGCGCAACGACTACAGCAACAGTTTCTACAGCGTCGTCGAAGGCTCCGTGGAAGTGGTGGTAAATGCAGAAACCGGCCAGCGGATCACGCTCAAGCCCGGGGAATTCTTCGGCGAGATGAGCCTGATTTCCGGCCGCCGCCGCTCGGCCACGGTGCTGGCCGGGCCGAAGTGCGTGCTGGTGGAAACGCCACGGCGCTCGATGAATCGGTTGATCAATTCGGTCGAGGCGGTGAAGCGCGAGATCGATCTGGTCTTCATGACGCGCGCAATCCAGCAACGCTTCGCACCCGACGCCACCGCCGCGCAGCTGGCCGACATCGTCGCGGATGCGGAAATCCGCAAGTACAAGGCTGACGAACTGCTGTTCAGCGAAGGTGACATCGGCGATTGTCTGCATCTGGTACGGGTTGGCTCCCTGACGATCTCGCGTCTCGTCGGCGGCCGCGAGATCGTGTTGTCCTACGTGCCAGCCGGCAACTACGTAGGCGAGATGGCGCTGCTCGGCGATTCCAAACGTTCGGCCACCGCCAAGGCCGCGATCGCGACCGAAACCATCCGCCTCAGTGCCGACGCCTTCAAACGCCTGCTGGCACGAGACGGCGGCCTGCGCCTCAAGCTGCAAGCCGAATACCG
>JBKJTK010000491.1:0-8954 GCA_046590875.1 Chiayiivirga sp. | reverse complement strand
GAAGCCAAGCACAAGTCGGTGCAGGGCCGGCTCGCGGAGCGGGACAAAAATGCCGGTGAGGCCAGGGTCAGGCTGGAACAGCTTTATCAGGCCCTGGCCACGGCCGTGCCCCAGGCGGATGGCGCGCCTGACGAGCAGAGCCGGGCGTTGCAGCGTCTTGAGGCGCTTGCCGCGCAGGCACGCGCGCCACGTGCGGCGTCGGGACGCGCTTCCGCCCCCGCGTCGCCCGCCGAGAGCCCGATCCCCGACCGCAGCGTGCTCCAAGCGGTGGCCGCAGGCCAACGTCCGTTCACGCGCGAACAGCGCGAGTGGAGCGTCGCCGAATGCCTGGCCCTGACTGGCTGGCAGTTCACACCGATCGAGCTCATCGAGCGCGGTGACCCGTGGATGGCGCAGCAGCTACTCGCCGCACCGAACGCGCCAGGCTGAGTTGCGCCGTGGCTCTAGCCGCGGCGCGGGGTACTGCCCGAGTCCAATTTCCGAATGCAACGCCGAGCCGTCTGCGCAATTTCGTCTACCAGCCTGGGAATGAGCGGATGAGTCAATCCATCTGCGGCCATCGCCAAGGCGCAGGCGAGCGCCTTCTCCGGCAGCAGCTCGGCCATCTTTTGCAGCGTTGCGAACGCGAAATCGACGTCGAGTTTCAGTTCGCGCGCGAGGCTCGACCAATCGCGCGCCGCGATGTCCCACCAGCGATAGTGACTTCCCACCTTCATCGCCAAGGGTGACTTGCGTTTATTCAATTGGGGGTAGGGCAGCGCGCTCAGCAGATCGTATAACGGTGCTAGACGGACCTGACCGCGGCCGCCAAGAAGCAGTGAATAGTTTTTCGCGTGCGCGTCCGTGCCGGCTAGCAACCAGTTGAAGGCCAGCGCACGAAACAAGGTTTCCAGATCGTCGCGCGGCCGGCTGGAGTGGACGCGAATCAGGTCTCCCATGTCCTTGGGGGAAGGACCGCCTTGATTCTGATACTTGCGTTGCGGGTGCACTCCCAAGGCCTGACAGAAGTCCTCCTGATGCACACGGATCAGATCGTTTCCGACCTTGATGCGGTCGTAGCGTTCGACGCAGATCGCGATCTCTTCGCCGAATCGCGCTACGGCCGAGGCGGCCGCAGGGAGATCGAGGGCGCGCGCGAGCCTGAAGCAGAAATGTTCGTTCTCGGCAAAGCCGTCGAACTCGCCCGTGGGCGGTTTCAGGATATGGGTTGTCGGAACACGCCCGCTGGGAATGCCCCAGCGCCCGTCCCTGAATAACAATGCGATCTTCGGCTGAGCACCCGCCAGACTGAACTGGCCCACGTCGTCGGGCTCTCGTGTCGCGCCGCTATCCTGACGCAAGCGATGCAGCCGCTTTTCCACATCCAACGTTTCCAGCCACTGCACACCATCCTTCTTGCCCGCGGTCCATGCGGCGACCCGATCCGGGCGAACGAACGACACGGCACCCGCGCAGTCTTCTCCGATATGCGCGAGCAGGGCGAGGGGATTGCGCGCAGAGACTTGGAACTTCGCCGCCCAACGCTGCAAGGTGTGTTCGTTGTCCGGCAGTAGCCCCCATAGCACCGAAGCGACGGTGTCCGATGCATGTGTTTCCGAAGCAATCGGCAAGGACAGCGAGAGAGGAATGGCGTCCGGATTCGCTCGCCACTCGGCATCGTATTCGAGCAGAGGATTCCCGTTCCGATCCTTCAGAAGGTGTCCGATCGGCCTACTATCGAGTAGCGCCACCAGCTCCATCAGTCAGCTTTCCCGCCGGGAGAAGGCGGTTTCTTGCGCTTATGCATGAGCTTCTGCAGATCGTCGGGGATGCCTGTCGACATCTGCTTTTTAAGCTCGGCGATGGAGTTCTGGTCCCGCATGAGCTTCAGCAGATCGTCGGGGATGCCCGTCGACAGCTGCTTAGCAAGCTCGGCGATCCGATCTTGTGTCAGCGTCACTATGCTCCTGTCGACGATTCGATCGATGTCGATGCGCATCGACGGAGAATCTTTCGGAACCTCTGGCTGGGCCGACGCGAGTTGTTTGGCTTCGGGCTTGCCTTGGTCCAGATGCAACGACAGTCCCAATGCATAAATCGTGCGTAGCAGTAGTCCGAACTCGGCCCGCGGTTTCCCTTTCTCGATATCAATGATCCATTGACGGCTGACACCGATCTGCTTCGCAAGCCGCGCTTGATCCCATCCAAGCGCTTTGCGTCGAGCCCGGATGATCTGGCCTAGGTCGTTGGGTGTCTTGACGATCGGCATTCCGGCAAGCCCATGTCGACGAACGCAGACATTCTCTCCTATGTCACCATTCGTGTACACAGGTTTGGCGAGTGTGACGCCTCATTGAATGCGGGCTCCACCAACGAACGCCTCATAAATGTCACCGAGCAATAACATTTCATGCGATGTCGGCGTTCGGCGACATCGTCACCGCCGCGCCAGGAACTAGGCGGCCAGCGACACCGGTATTCCGTTGCGCCACTGCCCCATCAACGAGTCTTGTTGCTGCAGCGCGCGCTGCAGGTGTTTTTCCTTGACGTGACCGTAGCCGCGGATGTGCTCGGGGATCGACGCGACCTCGGCGGCGAGCGCCACGTTGCCAGCGTCGAGCTTGGCAAGCAGCTCGCTCATGCGCGCGAAGTAGTCTTCGACCAGCTGACGTTCGCCCTTGCGCTCGGCGGTGTAGCCGAACACGTCCAGCGCGCCGCCACGCAGGAATTTGAACTTCGCCAGCAGCTTGAACGCCGACATCATCCAGGGGCCGTACTCGGCCTTGATCAGGTGCCCGTCCGCATCCTTCTTCGCGAACAGCGGCGGCGCGAGGTTGAACTTGATCTTGTAGTTGCCCTCGAACTGCTGCGCGATGCGGCGCTGGAAGTCGCCGGCGGTGTAGAGCCGTGCGACTTCGTACTCGTCCTTGTAGGCCATCAGCTTGAAGGCGTAGCGCGCCACGGCCTCGGACAAGGCGGTGGACCCCGGCGCCTTCTGTGCTTCGGCACTGCGGACCTTGGCGACCAGATCAGCGTAACGCTGAGCATACGTCGCGTTCTGGTAGTCGGTGAGGAAGGCGACGCGGCGCGTGATGCGTTCGTCGAGCGTCCTGGAGAGTCGATCATCGTCGAGCGGCAGTGCAATTACTTCGGCCTGCGGCGTGGGTGCCTTCAGCCCGGCGGCTTCACGCACGGCGTCCGCATTCACGACGGCCAATCGACCCCAGGCGAACGCTTCGCGATTCATTTTCACCGCCGCGCCATTGAGCTCGATCGCCCGATCGATGGACTCGAAGCTCAGCGGCACCAGACCGGCCTGCCAGGCGTAGCCCAGCATGAAAAGATTGGTCGCGATCGAATCGCCCAGCAGCGCCGTGGCGAGCTCCGTGGCGTCCACTTGCATCGGCGCCTCGCCGCCGAGTGCCGTCTGCACCGCGGCGACGATTCCGCCTGCGGGGAACTGCATGTCGGGTTTCATCGTGAACGTGCCCGGCATGGCCTCGTAGGTGTTCAGCACGACTTTTGTTCGGTCGGCGCGGATCTTGGACAGCGCCCAGTAGTCGTTCACCACCACCATGTCGCAGCCGAGCACCAGATCCGCTTCACCCGCGGCGATGCGCACGGCGTGGATATCGGCCGGCGAGTTCGCGATACGGATGTGGGTGGTGACCGCGCCGCCTTTCTGCGCCAGCCCGGTCTGGTCGAGCACGGTCGCACCCTTGTGTTCCAGATGCCCCGCCATGCCCAGCAAGGCGCCGATCGTCACCACGCCCGTCCCACCGACGCCGGTGATGAGGATGTTCCAGGGCTGATCGAGCGTCGGCAGCGTGGGCGCCGGCAGCTCATTCAACAGGTCTTTCGTCGATGACCCCTTCTTCTTGCGCAACTGCCCGCCATGCACGGTGACGAAGCTGGGGCAGAAGCCCTTCACGCAGGAATAGTCCTTGTTGCAGCCAGACTGATCGATCTCGCGCTTGCGGCCGAATTCGGTTTCCTTCGGCAGCACCGAGACGCAAAAACTCTTCTCGCCGCAATCGCCGCAACCCTCGCACACCAGCGAGTTGATGACGACGCGCTTCTGCGGGTCGACCATCTTGCCGCGCTTGCGACGCCGGCGTTTTTCGGTGGCGCAGGTCTGGTCGTAGATGATGACGCTGGTGCCTTTGACTTCGCGCAGGCGCTTGGATACCGCATCGAGTTCGGCGCGATCGAAAAATTCGACTCCCGACGGAAAAATCTCCGGCTGCGACCACTTCTCGATCTCGTCGGAGAGCACGACGATGGTCTGCGCGCCCTCGCTGCGTACCTGATGCGCGATATCAGGCACGGTGAGTGTGCCGTCGACCGGCTGGCCGCCGGTCATCGCGACCGCGTCGTTGTAGAGGATCTTGTAGGTGATATTGACCTTGGCCGCGATCGCCTGACGGATGGCGAGCGAACCGGAATGAAAGTAAGTGCCGTCGCCGAGGTTCTGGAACACGTGCTTCTCGGTGGTGAACGGCGCCTGCCCGCACCACGTGGTCCCTTCGCCGCCCATCTGGGTGAAGGTGTCGGTGCTGCGGTCCATCCAGGTGACCATGTAGTGGCAGCCGATGCCACCGAGTGCGCGCGAACCTTCCGGCACCTTGGTGCTGGTGTTGTGCGGGCAGCCCGAGCAGTAGTGCGGCACGCGCGGGAAGTTGGCGCGCGGCTGCGCCAGTTCGGCCTCTTTGGCCTCCATCCACTTCAAGCGCTGCTCGATCGCCTCGCTGCGATGGAAACGCATCAGGCGCTTGGCGATCACGCCGGCGATCGTCGCAGGCGTGAGTTCGTTGGTGCTGGGAAGGATCCATGCGCCGGATTCATCGTATTTGCCGACAATACTCGGGCGCTCGCTCCAGTTGAACATGTACTCCTTCATCTGCGACTCGATGAAGGAACGCTTTTCCTCCACCACGATGATGTCTTCGAGGCCACGCGCGAATTCTCGCAGGCCGATCGGTTCCAGCGGCCAGGTCATGCCGATCTTGTAGACGCGGATGCCGATCGCCTCGGCGTCCTTGTGGTCGATGCCGAGGTATTCGAGTGCCTGCAACACGTCGAGATAACTCTTGCCGGTCGTCACGATGCCAAGACGAGCCTTGGGACTATCGAAAATGATCTTGTCGATATGGTTGGCGCGGGCGAACGCCTGCGCGGCTGCGACCGCGTAACGATGCAGGCGCATTTCCTGGTTCAGCGGCGGGTCCGGCCAACGGATGTTGAGGCCGCCTTCGGGCAGTTCGAAATCCGTCGGAAGGATGATATCGAGTTGGTGTGGATTGACGATCACGCTCGCCGACGACTCGACCGTTTCCGCAATCGTCTTGAAGCCGATCCAGCGCCCGGTGTAGCGCGACATGGCCCACCCCAGCAGGCCCATGTCGAGAATGTCCTGCACGCCGGCCGGGTTCAGCACGGGCATCATCGCGGACTCGAATTCCAGCTCCGATCCGTGCGGCAGGGTAGAGGAACGACACGCATGATCGTCGGCCGCTAGCGCCAGCACACCGCCATGCGTCGAGGTGCCGGCCGCATTGCCGTGCTTGAACACGTCGCCGCAACGATCCACGCCGGGGCCTTTTCCATACCACATCGAGAAGACGCCTTCGACGGTGGCGCCGGGAAACAGATTCGTCTGCTGCGTGCCCCACACCATCGTCGCGCCGAGGTCTTCGTTGAGCCCGGGAGTGAACTGGATGTTGGATGCCGCCAGGTGCTTCTTCGCCTTCCACAACTCCAAGTCGAAACCGCCCAGTGGCGAGCCGCGGTAGCCGGAGATGAAACCGCCGGTGTTGATGCCCGCCGCGCGATCGCGCATCTGCTGCATCAACGGCAAGCGCACCAGGGCCTGCACGCCGGACAAGTAGATACGGCCCTCGGCCCGGGTGTACTTGTCCTCCAGCGTATAGCCGAGGTCAACGGGCGAACGTGCGAGATCGGAAGCGAGAGCGGACATGCAGGAACGGCCTTTGGCTAGGGGCAAAACACGAATGCCCGGGCTCGAGCAAAGCGGCGGAATTGTAACAGGGCGGCCTGCGGTGGCCGTTTCCCCGTCCCTGCGGGCCGCGCTTGGGTCGACACCGCGCGGCTGCGGTGATAATGGTCCGGCATCCTCACTACGGCGCAGCCATGATGGAACTGATTTCCGACCCCCAGATCTGGATCGCGTTCGCCACGCTGACCCTGCTGGAGCTCGTGCTCGGCATCGACAACATCGTGTTCATCGCCATCCTGGTCGACAAGCTGCCGCCCGAGCGGCGCCAGTTCGCCCGCAGGCTCGGATTGTTTCTCGCGATGTTCATGCGGATCGGATTGCTCTCGGTGCTGAGCTTCCTGGTGGGTCTCACCGCGATCTGGTTCACGGCATTCGACCAGTCATTCTCCGGGCGCGATCTCATCATGCTCGGTGGCGGCGCCTTCCTGCTGTGGAAAAGCACGGGGGAGGTGCATCAGCTTCTCGAGGGCGAGGCCGGCGAGGCATCGAAGTCGGTGCGCGCAAGTTTCGCGGCCGTCATCATGCAGATCATCGTCGTCGACGCGGTGTTCTCGCTGGACTCCATCATCACTGCCGTCGGCATGGTCGACGAGCTCGAGGTAATGATCGCGGCCGTCGTCGCCTCCGTCGTGCTGATGATGCTGGCGTCAGGCAGGATTGCGCGCTTCGTCTCCGAGCACCCGACGACCAAGATGCTCGCGCTCGGTTTCCTGTTCGTGATCGGCGTCGTGCTGGTGGCGGATGGTTTCGGGCACCACGGCCCGAAGGGCTATATCTACGGCGCGCTTGCCTTCGCGCTGATGATCGAAGCGCTGAACATTCGCAGCCGCAAATCGGCGGTGAAACCCGTCGATCTGCGCGAAGCCTATGAGCCCGAGGCCGCAACGCGCTGTCCGACCTGCGGTTCCCCGACGAGCGCCTGACCCGCGCCTAACGCACCGAAAGAACCGAAGGGGAAGAATGAATCCAGCGGCGGAGGCTCACGTGCCCGAAGTGCAGGGTGTACTTCTGCCCCGGCGCCCTTCCTATGGCAGATCTTTCGCGCGCTTTCCAGAGTGCAAACAATCGTTACGCGAGTTTTGCGTCAGCGCACGCCCGCAACGCTGGCGCGACGCGTATGCTCGCCCGCGTGTTCCCCAACATGTGACACGGACATGACGAAAACAATTCGATCGCTATCGCGCGGGGCATGGCTCACCGCCGCCGTCTTGCTCTGCGCGTCCCCGCTCTGGGCGCAGTCCGACCCGGCGCTACCGGTTCCGTTCGAGTCCTACGGAGAGGACGATCCTGCCGCGGTGGCACCCAAGCGCGTCGACTCGTCTGATAGTCGAGGGCTCAAGGTGCTGGAACAGGTGCTGCAGTACGACCCCGAGAACGTGTCGGCGCGGGTGCAGAACGCCGAACTGATGATCGCGCGCGGGATGCGGCAGCGCGGGCTGGACGAGTACGTCTATGCCTTGCGGCTGGCGCAGGCGGACGAGAAAAAGCGCCGCATGGTGCACTGGAACTATGGTTGGGCCTTGTTCAACGGGGGCGAGGCGCGCGGTGCGGTCTCGCAGTGGATGCAAGCCGAGACGTTGCACGGCGGCCGCCCGCAGTGGGTGCCCACGACGTACGCGATCGGGCTTTGGCAGGCGCAAGAGCGCGAGCTGGCGATCAAGTTCTACAAATCCGCCGTGCGCAGCTTTCCGCGTCGCTGGGGCGAAGCGGGCGGGCTGGAGGAGGCCATCCGCAACTGGAATCCGAACCAGAAGCTCGCGATCAAGGAGGTCTACGCCGCGTGGCGCGCGAGCCTCGGTAATCCGCGGTAAACGATTATGTCGTAAGGTCGGATGGTGGTTCTGGCGCCGGCTTCCCGTTCGGCGCGGCGCGCGCTAGTCTGCGAGGCCGAGCGCAAATCTCGCCAGCCAACGGTTTCGGGGAAAGCGATGCGGTTTGCCCAGATGAGCGTCATGGTCGTGGAAGACCATGGTTTCCAGCGTCGAATGGCTTTGCGCCTGTTGGCAGAGGTCGGGGTGACGCGCAGTTCCGAGGCTGCCGACGGCGAGTCCGCGCTGCGCATGCTCGAGGTCGCGAGCGAGGTGCCCGACGTGGTGATCGTCGATCTCGACATGCCGGGCATGGACGGGATCGAATTCATCGGTCACGTGGCGCAGAAGAAGCTCGCGCGCGCCGTGGTGGTGGCGAGCGCGCTGGATCCGGCCTTGCTGCACACGGTGCAATCGATGGCGCGCGCCTATGGTCTGCGCGTGCTGGGTTGCGTCGAGAAGCCCATGACCGCGCCCAAGCTGGCCGACGTGCTGGCGATTTTCGATGTCAGTCCCGACGCCGATGAGACCGAGGCGGCGGTCGAGATCACCGCCGAAGCGATCGCCGAGGGCCTCGCGCGCGACGAGTTCCTGCCCTTCTTCCAGCCCCAGGTCACCTTCAGCAACGGCCAGGTGATCGGGGTCGAGGCGCTGGCGCGCTGGCGTCGCGCCGATGGACAGATCGTGCGGCCGGCGCATTTCATCCCGCTGATCGAACGTGAGAAGTTGATCGACCGCTTCACCGACCGCATTCTCGAAAAGGCCTGTGCCTGGAAATCGCGCTGGGGGCGCAGTGGTCTGTCGTTGAAGATATCGGTCAACGTTTCGATGCTGAACCTGCTTGACGTCTCGGCTGCGGATCGTTTCCAGCACATCGTGCGTAGCCACGGCGTCGATCCGCGCGAGGTGGTGCTGGAGATCACGGAAAGTTCGGTGATGGGCGAGGCCGCGCACGCGCTCAATGTGCTGGCACGGTTGCGGTTGAAGGGCTTCGGCCTGTCGGTGGACGATTTCGGCACCGGGTACTCCTCGCTGTCGCAGCTCTCGCAGATCCCGTTCACCGAGCTCAAGATCGATCAGAGTTTCGTCACCGGCGCGGCCAACCAACCGCGCAAGCGCGCGGTGGTCGAGGCCAGCCTGGAACTGGCGCG
>JBKJTK010000454.1:0-3527 GCA_046590875.1 Chiayiivirga sp. | reverse complement strand
TCCCGCGCCGTCGCCGAGCGAACGCGGGCCGCGCAGATAATCCACGCGCTGCAACGGCGGCAGCGCGACGCTTTCCAGCAGACGCGCACCCAGCGGGATGCTGTCGAGATACACGCTTGAAGTGGCCCCGGCGGCCGCGCCGCGCTCTATGCCGCGGATCGCCAATCCTTCCCCTTGACCGGAAATGTTCGGCGCACGTCGGAGCAGATCGACGAAACGGTCCATCGGCACGATATCGAGCCGCGCACCCTCGACCCGGCCGGGACCGGCGGGGCGCAGCGACGAGTCCGCTCGCGTCCAGGCGTCGCGATTCGACGAGGCCTCCGTGGGCGCGTCGGCCGCGATGCGTAGCGGCTTCAGTTGCGCCTGGGTGCGATGTACAGCGACGATCAGCACCGAACCGTGCACGTCGCGCCGCCAGGCGTAGCTGGTGCCGGCCAGCAGACGATCCAGCGCAGCCTCCAGCGTCAAGGTCGCCGCGATCGAGGGATGCCGCACGCCCTCGAGCCGCGCGCTGCCGTCCGGCACGAGGATGCGCTGGCCGCTTAGGCGCGAGATGTATTGCAGCGCCGACCACAGCGGTCCGGCAGGCAACTCCACGGCCAGCGCCTCCGCGCCGCGCGCAGGCAGGATCGACGCGGTGCCGAGCAGCATCGCGAGCAGGATTGCGCCGATGCAGTTCGATCTACTAATGCAACACCATCATCACACCCGGAACTCCGTCAACCTTCAAGCCTTCCCGCGCCGCGATCGCCGCCAGCGACGCGGACGCATCCGACAACGCGATCGCGGCGCTGATCCTGCGGGTGCCCACGGCGCCGAGCAGCACCACGCGTCCCGGCACGTAGGCGTCGAGCCGCACTACGGCCTCTGCGAGCGGCGTCTCGTCGAACACGAGTAGCCCTTGTCGCCACTCCAGCGCGCCGCTGTCGAGTGCGACGCTCGGCCCGGCCACGCCATTGCCGTCTATGTGCATCTGCTGGCTGGCCGTGAGCGTCCCAACGGAAATCTCGCCCGCATGCACCGCGACCCGCCCTTCCTCCACCTCCACGGTCACTGCGCCGGCACCGCGATGCGAAACCGCGTAGCGCGTGCCCAGCGCGGTCGCCGTCGTCGTGCCGGCCTTCACCACGAAAGGCCGGGCCGTATCGGGCTCGACGGCAAAGTGGGCTTCGCCGCGCAGCAGCCGGATTCCCCGCGTCGCCGCGGAATAGTCCAGTGCCAGCGCGCTATCGCCCGCGAGCCAGGCGCGGCTGCCATCCGCCAACACGAACTCGCGTACCTCGCCCTCGGCGGTATGCAGGTCGCTGCGCAGGCGATCCCAAGGCCGCGTGCCTTGCCAGGCGACGACGAGCAGCAGCAACGAGAGTGCAACACCGCCCACCCTAGCGCGGTGCGGCCGAGCCGCGACGCGACGCGATGGAGCGGGCGTGGCGTGCACCGGCTCTGCCTCGAACTGCTCGAGCGCATACGCCACGGCGCAGACCTCGGCGTAGGCCAGCCGATGACGCGGGTCACTGCCCAGCCAGCGCTCGAACTCCGCCCGTACCGCCGCGTCGTGCAGCGCACCTTGCGCGCACGCGTACCAGTGGCCGGCGAGCTCGCGTATCTCCTGTTCCCGAAGGCGGTCATCGTTCATGTCGTTTTCCAAGACGCTGCAGGAAGCGCCACCCCCCAAGTCTCGATCTCAGCCACGACGACGCCCCAAACGAGCGGCCAACAGCGCCAAGGCCCGGCCGACATGGTTTTCGACCGTCTTTACCGCGATGCCCAACCGGTCACCAATCTCCGCGTGCGACAGGCCTTCGACCCGCGCCAGCAACAGGACCTGGCGCGGCCGCTCAGGCAACTCAGCCAGCGCCGCACCGACCAACGCGATCTCCTCGCGCGCGGCGGCGACCACATCGGCCGACGGGGCATGTGTGATCTCGTGCTGCAACTCTGACAAGACGCGATCCGTACGCCCGCGGCGGCGCAACTGATCACGCGCCAGATTGGTCGCGACGTGGAACAGAAAGGCGCGTGGCGCGCGCAGCGCCAAGGGTTCGCGACGCACCGCATCGATCAGCCGCATGCCGGCGTCCTGCGCGGTGTCCTCGGCCGCGCCGCGATCCGCCAGCAATCGTTCGAGATAGCCGACCAGTTCGCCGTAGCACTGCTGGTACAGCGACGTCGCCTCGGCGACGTCCAGCCCCCCGTCTGCCGAACTCATCCTCGCGCGCCGGGGGTGAGGCTATACTCCACCGGCAGAACGAGTTCGATTTCGTCCCAGGCGATCGCGGCCGGTGGCGCAGGGAATGGCGCGGCGCGGTCGAGCAGCTCAAGCGCGGCGCGATCGAGCAATCCGTGTCCGCTCGAAACCTGCAGTTCATAAGCCCGCAGCCCGCCGTGCCTGTCCAGCACGAAACGCACCCACACCGTGCCCTGGTAGCCAGCGCGCTGCGCCGCGCGCGGGTAATGGCGATGATGGGCGAGCCAATCCTGCACCTGCCACTCGAAAGCCGCGCGTTGATCCGCCCGCTGGACTGCGGAGTTGTCCGCGGCAGCCGGCAAAGCGTCGAGTACAACTGCGCCGTCGGCGCCGAAAGTTTCAACCGCGGGCGGGGTTCTTGGGAAGTCTGGGTCGATCACGAGCGGCGCCGTCGATTTCGCGCTGAGCGCGGCGTCGATCGCGGCTTTTGCCGCTTCTACGGGGGACGGCGCTTGCTGCAGCGACGGACGCCGCGATCCGCAACACGCCGGCTTGTCCGGATGCTCGCTGGCCGGGGCTTCCGACTTCGGGGGCAGCGCTGCAGGCACGCCTCGACGCGCCTCGATTTCACCCAAGTCCAGTTCGACTTGCATCACAGCCAGCGGCGCGGGCGGCTCGCGCTGAAACGCCGAAGCGAGTCCCCACAGCACCAGCACGTGCACCCCGAGTGACGCCATGCATGCTGCGGCGGTATGCGCCCATGCGCGCCCGGTCGGGTGTGAGGGCAGCATCGATGTGGTCGCAGGCACGCTCATGATGGCCGCAGACTATCCCGAGCCAAGGCGCACTTGGAAGCCCCGCCTTCAATGCGAAACGGTTGTTGGGGGGTGCGGGATCGTCGCGCGTCACAGACCTGACAATGGAGCATTGTTCGCTCCCGATTCGACAGTTCGCGAATCGAGTTGGTCATCTTATTGGCAGAAGGAGAACAAGATCATGAACATCGGATTGCGCAACGACAAATGGCGGGAGTCCTCCCGATGAACTTCAGCGTGTGTCGAACCATCGCGTGGGCGCTGACCGCCTGCGCCGCGGCATTCGTTGGCGATTGCGCGACGGCGGACGAACTCAGCTTCGCGCACTATGCGCCGGGCGCCGGCGACGTCCGGCTGCAAGTCGACGAAGGCGCGCCCCAAACCCTGCGCTATCGCGATTTCATTGCTGTGCACCATTTCTCTGCCGGTAATCGTCGCCTCCGCGTCACGCGGGCCGATGGCAGCGCGCTGTTGCAGGAAGTTGTACTGCCGTTGGTCCGCTCGGATCGCAACGTAGTGAT
>JBKJTK010000452.1:0-6457 GCA_046590875.1 Chiayiivirga sp. | reverse complement strand
CTACGACACCGTGCGACGCGAAGGCACGCAGAAGAACATCATCGACACCCTGCAATCGCGTGCCGACCTCTACGATTTCCTCGGCTATCACGCCTATGAGGACAAGCTCGACGCGCTCTTCGCCGGCGACAAGGGCGCCTGATTGCGCTATGCCCCCGTTCGTCGCGGAATTCCGCCGCCGGAGTTGAGCGGGCGCTGCCCGATTCCCCAAGCTCAACACTCTCTGCGCGCCGCCGGCTGGACTATCATTCCGGCGCACAGGTGAAAATCCAGATGCAAATTCAGATGACAGGCAGATCACGATGACCGAGTCCGCACCTTCCTTGCTTCCCAAGTCGAAGAAGTCCGTTGCGCTGAGCGGCACGGCTGCCGGCAATACCGCCCTGTGCACTGTCGGCCGCACCGGCAACGATCTGCACTACTGCGGTTACGACATCAAGGACCTCGCCACCGGAGCGAGCTTCGAAGAAATCGCGCACCTGCTGGTGCATGGCACGCTGCCGACGCGCAATCAGCTCGCTTCGTATCGCACCAAGTTGCAGCGGCTGCGGGGCTTACCGGCCATCGTCACCGATGCGCTGGAATTGGTGCCTGCGAACGCACATCCGATGGACGTGATGCGCACCGGCTGCTCGATGATGGGCGCGGTGTTGCCGGAACGCGAAGCGCATCCGATGAATGAGGCGCGCGACATCGCCGACAAGCTGATGGCGAGCTTTGGCTCGATGTTGCTGTACTGGTGGCATTTCACCCGCAACGGCCGCCGCATCGAGGTCGAGACCGATGACGAGACCATCGCGGCGCATTTCCTGAGCCTGCTGCATGGAGCGAAGCCGTCGGCCTCGCATGCGCGCGCGCTCGACCAGTCGCTGATCCTCTACGCCGAGCACGAATTCAACGCCAGCACCTTTGCCGCGCGCGTGATTGCTGGCACGGGTTCGGACATGTACTCGTGTGTGACAGGCGCGATCGGCGCATTGCGCGGACCCAAGCATGGCGGCGCGAACGAAGTCGCGATGGATATCATCAGCCGCTACGCCAATGCGGACGACGCCGAAGCCGACATCCGCGCCCGCGTGGAGCGCAAGGAAATCGTGATCGGCTTCGGCCATCCGGTCTACACCATCGCCGACCCGCGCAATCCGATCATCAAGGACATCAGCCGAAAACTCTGCACCGAAGGCGGCAACCCGACCTTGTTCGATATCAGCGAACGGATTGAGTCGGTGATGTGGGAGCTGAAGAAGATGTTCCCGAACCTCGACTGGTTCAGCGCATCGAGCTACCACATGATGGGGGTGCCGACCTCACTGTTCACGCCGCTGTTCGTAATCTCGCGGACCTCAGGCTGGACCTCGCACGTGATGGAACAGCGCGTCGACGGCAAGATCATTCGCCCGAGTGCCCAATATATCGGCCCTGAAGATCGCCCCTTCATTCCACTCGCCCAGCGCGGCTGATCGAAGCAATTCCCGCCCGGCACCAACTCGCCCTCTCCCGCAACGCGGGAGAGGGCAAGGGGTGAGGGCGCTCTACATCGGCCCGGAAGATTGCGAGTTCATTTCACTCGCCCAGCGCAGCTGATCGAAGCGACTTCCGACCAACAGGGAGGCGCCGCAGGACATTCACATCGACGTGAAACGAACGAGGCCGCCATTGGGCGGCCTCGTCGTATCCGGATCCGCCCAAAACCTAGAGCCGGCTCACCTTGTAGAAGGTGTGGTCGCCGATCGTCGCCACCGGCACGCCGCGGGCCCAGTCGGGTTGCGCGATGCCCAGTGCGACGAAGTGATCCGCGCCGGGTACCACCTGCCGACGGTCACGGTACGACTTGCTCCAGTCGGTACGCGCATGCATTGCCACTTTGACGGCCCGATTCCAGGCTTTGAGATTCAATAACCGGAAGTTTGGCGACACCAGGGTCGGGGCAAACTGCTTCGGAGCAGTGACGACGTCGCACAGGTTCTTGCCCCAGTATCCCTTCTCCAACCGCCGTAGGGCGACTTCCGCCACCGCACGCTGACCGAGTTGGGACTGGTTCCGCGCCTCCAGGTAAACCGTGGTGGCGAGGCATAGCTGATCGGCGGCAGGCTGGGGCATGAGGTTTGCCAGCCAGAGTATCCAGGCCAATTTCATTGCGGACTCCTTCTCCGTTACTTCGGTCGCAATGACCCCGGAGCGTTTTGTTCGCTCTCGCTCCGGCGCCCCGGCCCCGGTGAGAACCAGGGTCGAAACGAAGGAACGGCGGAGATCACGCCGACATGGCGTTGTCGGGTACGCCTGGCGCAAGCCATCCTGGCTGTCACGGCGCCAGCCGCATGTGCGGTTCCAGTGCCGTTTCGGCGCTGGCCCGCTGCGCGCGGCATCGGTTCGATGCTTTTGCGCGGGTGAATGGGGGCGGACACTACGGGCCCACGCCCAAACCTGGGGTGAACGCGGTTGGGTCCGCGTTCGTCTGGACAGCAGGCTAGGGCGCAGCGTTAGAGCAGGGAACCTAATTCGTTCAATGAGTTAGAACGATTGCTCCAACTGTGTGCGCTCTGCAGTCGTCAAAAACCCGCCGCCAACTCGCTGCCCTGGGCAATCGCACGCTTGGCATCGAGCTCTGCCGCAATGTCGGCGCCGCCGATCAGGTGTGGCGATTTCCCCGCAGCCCGTAGCGGTTCGAGCAGGGCCCGCAAGGGCTCCTGCCCGGCGCAGATCACCACGTCGTCCACCTCCAGCACGCGCTCGGTGCCTTCGATCGTGACGTGCAGCCCCGCATCGTCGATGCGGCGGTATTCGACCCCACCGACCATCTGTACGCCCTTGGCTTTCAGCGTGCTTCGATGCACCCAGCCGGTGGTCTTGCCCAGGCGCATCCCGAGTTTCTCGGCCTTGCGTTGCAGTAGCCAGACTTGCCTTGCCGGCGGCTCCGGGTTCGGTTTGATACCCTCGATGCCAGCGCGCGCGGTCAAGGTCTTGTCCACGCCCCATTCGTGTAGCCAGCGATCAACATCTGTGGTGGGGGAAGGGCCTTCGTGCACCAGAAACTCGGCCACGTCGAAGCCAATGCCGCCGGCGCCGACGATGGCGACGCGCGCGCCTGGCTTACGCCGACCGCTGATCACCTCGAGGTAAGAACAGACCTTGGCATGTCCGATACCTTCGATCGCGGGCGTGCGTGGCGCCACGCCCGTGGCCAGCACGATTTCGTCGAAGCCCGCCGCGAGCAGCGCGTCCGCATCGACGCGCGACCGCAGGCGTAGTTCGACGCCGGTCAGTTCCAACTTGCGGGCAAAATAGCGCAGCGTCTCGTGGAATTCTTCCTTGCCCGGGATGCGCTTGGCGAGATTGAATTGGCCGCCTATCTCGTCGGCAGCGTCAAATAACGTCACCCGATGGCCACGTTCTGCGGCCACCGTGGCACAGGCCAGTCCGGCCGGGCCGGCACCGACCACCGCGATGCGCCTGGGTTGGAGGGTCTTGTGATAATTGAGCTCGGTCTCGCGGCAGGCGCGCGGGTTGACCAGGCAGCTCGCTTTCTTGTTGACGAAGACATGATCCAGGCAGGCCTGGTTGCAGGCGATGCAGACGTTGATTTCGTCGCGCCGGCCGGCGCTGGCCTTCTTCACCCACTCCGCGTCAGCCAGCAGCGGACGCGCCATCGAGACCATGTCGGCGTCCCCATTCGCGAGGATCTGTTCGGCCACTTCCGGCACATTGATACGGTTGGTCGTGATGAGCGGGATAGAAACTTCGCCCTTGAGCTTGCGTGTCACCCAGGTGAAGGCGCCGCGCGGCACGCTGGTGACGATGGTCGGCACCCGCGCTTCGTGCCAGCCGATGCCGGTGTTGATGATCGTTGCACCCGCGGCTTCGATCGCTTTCGCGCTCGCGACTACTTCGTCCCAGCTCGCGCCACCTTCGACCAGGTCCAGCATGGAGAGCCGATAGATCAGGATGAAATCGCGACCGACCGAGTCGCGGGTACGGCGCACGATCTCGGTAGCAAACCGCAGCCGATTCCCGAAGCTGCCGCCCCATTCGTCCGTTCGCGCATTGCTGCGCGCGGCGAGGAACTGGTTGATCAGATAACCCTCGGAACCCATGATCTCGACGCCGTCGTAACCGCCGTCGCGCGCGAGCTGTGCGCAGGCAACGAAGGCATTGATCTGGCGTTCGACGCCGCGCGCGGACAATTCGCGCGGCGTAAAGGGATTGATCGGCGACTTGATCCGCGACGGCGCGACCTGCAGCGGGTGATAGCCGTAGCGACCCGCGTGCAGGATCTGCATGCAGATCTTGCCGCCTTCCTGGTGCACGGCTTCGGTGACACGGCGATGCTTGCGGGTCTCCCAGGGCCACGAGAGCTTGGACGAAAACGGTTTCAGCCACCCGACCAGGTTCGGCGAGATGCCCCCGGTCACCATCAGCCCGACCCCGCCGCGCGCGCGCTCGGCAAAATAAGCGGCGAGCTTGCCGTAATCACTGGCGCGATCCTCCAGACCGGTATGCATCGAGCCCATCAATACCCGATTGGGCAGGGTGCAGAAACCGAGGTCAAGCGGGGCAAGCAGGTGCGGATAGGGCGAGTTCATCGACGATTCGGCAGCGGAAAGTGCACACAATGCCGGGAAGCGACGGCGTGCTCAAGCGAGCGTTTGGACTGCGCTGGTTCGCGCTTTCCTCGGCGAGGTTTCTTGCGCAGGCCGAGTTGCGCCGCGGCTCTTGCGCTGTGGATTCCAAGCGCACGCGTCTCCCGCCTGTGCCATGCGTGCGCGGACAGCACCCCGCGCCTTCTGGCAAAATGCCCGCCTTCACGCTGATTCTTCAACGGAAACCCCGCATGAGCCACCACGACATCCGTTCCGCCAAGCGCCCCGATCCCGACCAGCCCATGGTCGACATTGCCGACTACATCTGCGGCCATAGCCTGCCTTCGCTGGAGGCCTACGAGACCGCGCGCTACATGCTGATGGATTCGATCAGCTGCGCGATGCTGGCGATGAAGTTTCCGGAATGCGTCAAGCACCTCGGCCCGCTGGTGCCGGGTGCCACCATGGTGGGCGGCGCGCGCGTGCCGGGGACCTCGCACGAACTCGATCCGGTGCAGGCGGCCTACAACATCGGCGTGCAGGTGCGGTGGCTCGACTTCAACGACACGTGGCTGGCGGCCGAATGGGGCCATCCTTCCGACAATCTCGGAGCGATCCTGGCGGTAGCGGACTACCTCAGTCGCAAGGCCGAGCGCGAGGGCGGAAAACCGATCACCGTAAGAAATGTCTTGACCTGGGCGATCAAGGCACACGAGATCCAGGGCGGGTACGCGCTCAAGAATTCCTTCAACCGCGTCGGCCTCGATCACGTGATCCTGGTGCGCCTGGCTTCGACCGCCGTGGCGACGGCCATGCTCGGCGGCGGTCGCGAGCAAGTCATCAATGCGGTGTCGCATAGCTGGATCGACAGTGGCGCGCTGCGCACCTATCGCCACGCGCCCAATACCGGGCCGCGCAAGAGCTGGGCCGCCGGCGATGCCTGCCGTCGCGCCGTCACCCACGCCCTGAACGCGGTCAAAGGCTGCGTCGGTTATCCGAGCGCACTCACCGCCAAGACCTGGGGTTTCTACGACGTGGCCTTCAAGGGCAAACAGTTCGAGTTCGAGCGCCCGTTTGGCAGCTACGTGATGGAAAATGTTCTGTTCAAGATCAGTTTCCCGGCTGAGTTCCACGCCCAGACCGCGGTCGAATGCGCGATGCAGCTGCATGGACAGGTCAAGGATCGCATCGACCAGATCGAGCGCATCGACGTTGAAACCCAGGAGGCCGGCGTCCGCATCATCGACAAGACCGGCCCACTGGCGAACTACGCGGACCGCGACCATTGCCTCCAGTACATGATCGCCGTGCCGATGATCTTCGGGCGCCTGACGGCTGAAGACTACAACGACAGTGTCGCCGCCGACCCCCGCATCGACGCGCTGCGCGCAAAAATGACGGTGAAGGAGAATCCGCAGTTCACCAAGGATTACTTCGATCCGGACAAGCGCTACATCGGCAACTCGTTGCAGGTGTATTTCCGCGACGGCAGCAAGAGCGACAAGGTCTCGATCGACTACCCGATCGGGCATCGCAACCGTCGTGGCGAGGGTATCCCGGTGCTGGTGAAGAAATTCGAGGACGCGCTGGCCGGACACCTTCCGGCGCAGCGGGTGAAGCAGATTCTGGAGCTGACGCAGGACCCGGCGCGCTTTGAGGCCTTGCCGATCCACCAGTTCATGGCGTTGCTGGCGCTTTAGTCCCGTAGACGCTCGTTACTTTTACGTTAACACTTTTCACAATTGTCGTAGTAGACTGAACCGGATGGCTGCCTGATGGCTGTCAATGTTTGGGGAAAGGCGAACCTTTCAGTCAGTTAGAGACATTCTAGGAGCAGACGATGAAAAAGAATCTCCTGTGTTGTGCCCTCCTCGGTGCGC
>JBKJTK010000430.1:0-4467 GCA_046590875.1 Chiayiivirga sp. | reverse complement strand
CCGGCCTTCGGAATTTCCAATGCCCTCGCCGCGCAGTTGCTCGACCCGTTCTCGCGCCATATCGCGCTCGACCAGGACACCGAGCAAGCCGCGTTGTTCGGCCATCTGGACTGGGCGCTGAGCGAGCGCCTGACGGCGGGACTGGGGCTGCGCTTCCAACGTACCCGAAAGGATGCGCGGCAAGCGGTGCGTGGCGCGGGGATCGACCATGTGGACGGCGTCGGCCGGCTGATCGACGTGCGCTGGCTCAACCCGCAACTGGCGCCGCTGCTGCTCGGCAATGCGGACTACCTGGCCAATCCCACTGGCTACGTGCTGGTGCTTGCCGACGGCACGCGGGTCGCGCCGGTGCTGGCGCCGAACAACCTGGTGGGCTATCAGATCGTTTCAAATGGGGCCGGCGTGCCGCACGAGTTCGGCGGACTGACACGGCGCGAGAACCATCCCATGCTGCAGGCCAGTCTCGCCTGGCAGCACACGCCTGACCTGATGCTGTACGTGACCGGGTCCAACGGCGCCAAGGCCGGCGGCTTCGACTTCCTCTACGAGGGCGGCGATCCGGACGCGGTCGAGTACGGCGACGAGAACGCCCAGGTGTTCGAGGCGGGATTCAAGAAAGACTGGGCCACGCTGCGGCTCAACATGGCCGCCTTCCACGGCAGCTACGACGACCTCCAGGTGTCGGTGTTCGATGGCGGCATCGGCTTCACCGTAGGCAATGCTGCAAGTTCCACTTCCCAGGGCATCGAAGGCGACCTGATCTGGAAGCTGGCGGAAAACTGGCGCGTGCTGGCCCAGGCCTCGTGGGTCGATTTCCGCTACGACTCCTTCCCCGACGCCAACTGCAGCACCACCGAGCGCCTCAACACCGGGGCCGTACTCTGCGATTGGTCCGGCGACCGCACGCCCTTCGTGCCCAAGTTCGAAGGTGCGCTGGGCGTCGAGTATCGCCACGCCTTCGACAACGGCTGGTCGCTGCAGCAAGGCCTGCGCTGGAGCTATCGCGGCGACCACGCCACCGCGTCGGACAACGAACCGCAGACCCGACAAGCCGCGTATTCCCTACTCGACTACCGACTGGAACTGCTGCCTCCGGTTGAGGACTGGAGCCTGGCCCTGATCGGGAAAAATCTCACCGACAAACGCTACAACGTTTTCACCTCGGTGATTCCCCTGGCGCCCGGCGGCGCCTTCGCCCACGTCCTCGCGCCTGGCCGCGAGCTGGCGCTGGAGCTGCGTTACTCGTTCTGAGTTGCGGCCGCCGCGTGCGCATGGCAGGTGGCGGCTGGGCGCGGTAACCTGCCGCTGGGGCCGAACGGCCCTCGCCGCGAAACCCGGGCGGGCCAGAACGGCGGTCGCGCGGGCCGCGACGTGTCATGCGGGCAACAGGGGCAGCACGCGGTGCAGTTGAAAGATTTTCAGATCGACGAGGTGATCCACGCCGTCGGCGAGACGGTAGTGGCCACGGCCGCCACCCCCACGGGTGAGCGCGTGGTGTTGAAATACCTCGACAACCCGCGCCCGGCGCCCGAATTCCTGGCGCGTTGGCGCCACGAGTACGCGATGCTGCAGTCCATCGCGTCGCCGTTCGTAATCCGAGCCCTGGACCTGAAGGAAGTCGACCGCGGTCTGGTGCTGGTCCTGGAGGCTTTCGCCTCGACCAACCTCGCCCAGCTGATCCAGCGCGGCCTGCTGGACCTCTCCGACCAGCTCACCCTCGCCATCCGGCTGGCGCAGGCCGTGGGCGCGGTGCACGAGCACCATCTGATTCACGGCGACGTGGCACCAAAGAACGTGCTGGTTGATCCGACCTCGCTTGCGATCAAGCTGTGCGATTTCGGGCTGTCGACTCGACTCGATATTCAGCCGCGGCGCTCCGACGGCGCCTTCATGGCCGGCACGCTCGAGTACATGTCGCCGGAGCAAACCGGCCGCACCAATCTCAACATCGATTACCGCAGCGATTTCTACTCGCTCGGCGCCAGCCTGTACGAGCTGTTTTCCGGCCGCGAGCCGTTCATTTCCAGCGACCCCATGAGCCTGCTGCACGCTCAGTTGGCCAGCATGCCGGTGCCCCTGCACGAGCTCGACGCGACGATTCCGGAGCCGCTGTCGGCGATCGTGCAGAAGCTCCTGGCCAAGCATCCGGACGATCGCTACCAGAGCAGCTACGGCCTCATCCGCGATCTTGAGGCCTGCGCCGAAAGCTGGCGCCTGTACCAGCGTATCGAGCGCTTCCCACTCGGACGTGCCGACGTGCCGGAACGGTTCTGCGTGGCGCAGAAACTGTACGGGCGCCAGGACGAACGCGGCAGCATCCTGTCGGCGTTCAAGCGCGTGGTTGGTAGCGGCACGGTGGAACTTCTGCTGATCAGCGGCTATTCCGGCATCGGTAAGACCGCCCTGGTGAGCGAACTGCATCGACCGGTGCTGGCGCGCCGCGGCTACCTGCTGCGCGGCAAGTGCGACCAGTACAGCCGCAATCAACCCTATGTGGCGCTGATCCAGGCCTTCGGCCAGATGCTGCAAGCGCTGGCCACCGAGGGCGCCGAGCGACGCCAGTACTGGAAGACGCGTCTGGTCGATGCCCTGGGCACCAATGCCGCCGCGGTCACCGAGCTCATCCCCGAGCTCGCGCTGCTGCTCGGCACTCCGCCGCCGATGCCGCCGCTGCCACCGACGGAGAGCGAGCAGCGCTTCCACATCGCCTTCGCTCAATTCGTGATGGCGCTCGCGGCGCGCGGCCACCCACTACTGCTCTTCCTCGACGATCTGCAATGGGCCGACGTGTCGACCCTGCGCCTGCTGGAATACCTGGTGCGGGCTGAGGGCGAACGCAGCGTGTTGATCGTTGGTGCCTACCGCGATAACGAGGTGCAGCCGGGCGATCCGCTCCTGCTCAGTGTCCAGGCCATCGAGCGCAGCCAATCGCGAATCGAGCACCTGCGCCTCGGGCCGATGCCCGACGCAGACGTCCGCCAGCTCATCGCCGATACCCTGCATGCCACGCCGGACAGCGTGGCGCCGCTGGCCGACCTTTGCCTGGAGAAGACGCGCGGCAATCCGTTCTTTCTCGGACAGTTCCTGCGCAGCCTGCACGAACAGGGCGACATCCACTACGACCGCGAGTATGGCGCCTGGCGCTGGGACCTCGACCGCATCCGTAGCCGCGGAATGACCGACAACGTGGTGACGTTGTTGCTGGCCAAGCTCACCACACTGCCCGCACCGACCCAGAACCTGCTGGCGCTGGCGGCGCATCTGGGCAACCGTTTCGACCAGCGCGAGCTGATGGCGATCGGCGAGCGCGACGCGGAGGCCACCGCCGAAGTGCTGTGGCCGGCACTGCAGTCCGGCCTGCTCGTGCCGTTGAACGAGGACTACAAATTCGCGCAAAGCCCGGAGCGTTTGAACGGCGCGCGCTATCGTTTCCTGCACGACCGGGCGCAAGAGGCCGCGCACGAACTGGTCACGGAGGAACAGCGCCCGGCGCTGCGCCTGCGTTGCGGTCGCCTGCTACTCGCCGCGAGCTCGGAGGCGGAGCTCGAGGAGCGCCTGTTCATCATCCTGGAGTCGCTCAACGCCGCGATCGAGCGCATCGATGATGCGGACGAACGCAGCCGGCTGTTGGCGCTCAACGTGCGCGGCGGCATCCGCGCGAAGAACTCCTCGGCCTACGACGCGGCGGTGGAGCTGCTGCGCAAGGCCGAAGGCCTGTTACCGGCCGACGCTTGGCGCACACAGCCCGATCTGGCGCTGACCGTATACAAGAACCTGGCCGAGGCCGAATACCTGTCGGGGCAGTTCGACATTGCCGAGGTGCGGCTGGCGAAATTGATCGACGCGGCACCGAGTGTCGCGGCCATGGTGACGCTGTGTCTGGCCCAGACCGAACAGCTGCACATCCGCGGCCGGTTCGGCGACGCGTTCGTCGTGCTGCGCCACGCGCTGGAACGCCTCGGTCGGCACTTCCCCGAGACCGAGGAGGAGGCCGGGGAACACTTCCTGGCCGAGTTCGCCGAGACCGATGCCCTGCTCGATGGCCACACCGAGCAGAGCCTGCTGGCGCAGGGCGAAATGCAGGATCCCGAGCGCCTGCTGGAGATGCAGGTCTACTACGGCCTGGCCTACACCACCTACCAGATCAACCGCGGAGTGAGCTACGTGCTCGGCGCCTGCCGCATGGTGAAAACCACACTGCAGCACGGCCAGGGTGACCTGAGCTGCATCGGCTACGTCACCTTCAGCACCGCAATGGCGGCGATCGGCAAACCTTATCCGGCGGTGCACGCGATGGGCCGACTGGCACGCAAGCTCGCCGAGCAGCGCAACAACCCCTATTTCCGCCTGTCGGTCTACCAGTACTTCGCCGCCTTCTACCAGCATTGGTGCGAGCCGCTGAAGGACACGCTGCCCTACCTGGAACAGGGTCTTTCGATGGGCCGCGCCGGCATCAATCCGCTGGCG
>JBKJTK010000375.1:0-2700 GCA_046590875.1 Chiayiivirga sp. | reverse complement strand
GCCGGCGAATCGGCGAAAATCTGTCCTCGCGCAGCCGACTATCGCCTCGACCACCAAAGCCCGTCAGGCTGCTAGGGCGAAGGCGACGTTGCCGCCGTGTCCGGTTGGCTGGCCTTGTCCTCGCGGAAATTGCGCGGCAGACGGTTGTGTATCGCGGTCGCGGCGATTGCCGCATGGCCGACGGCCACGCTGATCTGGTTGAGTGCGCTCACGACATCGCCGATCGCATACAAACCGTCGACCGTGGTCTGCAGATGCGAGTCGACGACCAGTTCATCGTTCTCGTCGACCTGCGCGCCGAGCTCGGTGGCCAGTTGCGACTGTGCATCGCAGCCGAGCACGGGGTAAACCGTGTCGAACTGACGTTCGTTGCCATCGTTGAAGCAGACCCTGCACCCGCCTTGCGGTGCGTAGTGCAACGAGTGCGGCACCGGCAGCACGGTGACGCCGGCCTGACGTGCAAGCGTCGCGCAATCCTCGGAGGGTTCTCCTGATTCAGAACGCACAGCCACGACCTGGCGCGAAAAAGTGCGCAGGAATAGGGCATGGCGGATTGCCGCATCCACCGGACCATAAACCGCGATCTGTTCGTCGCTCGCCTCGTAACCGTCGCACACCGCGCACAACCGGATCGCACCGGCCGCGATCGCATCGTCCAACGCGGTCACCGACGGCATCCGGTCGACGATGCCGGTGGCGAGCAGCACGTGTCGCGCTTGCCACCGCTTGCCGTCATCGCCGGTGGCGATGAAATCCTCGTCATCGCGGCTCAACGCGATAATGCGGCCGGGGGTAATCTGCGCGCCGTAGCCCTCGGCCTGTTCGCGCAGCTTCAGCAGCAATTGCGGTCCGCCTACGCCAGACGGGAAGCCGGGACAGTTGTGGCTGACCGGAATCCAGCGGGCGCGGCTGGCACCGGCATCGATCACGGCCACGCGACGGTGGAAGCGAGTCAGATAGGTCGCCGCCGTCAATCCGGCTGGGCCCGCTCCGACGATCAGGCAATCAAAATGCTGCGGATCCGACGACACGGTCACACTCCCTCAGCAACGAACTAGCCGCGTTGACGCTTCTGCAGCGAATAAGCGCCCAAGCCAACGACCAGAGCGACCAGTGCGACCACGTCCGCGGTCACGACCCTGGCGATGCTCGAGTTGTATTGCCCGACCGACCATGCCAATACCAGAAATGAAACCACGCTGATGAACCCGGTAATGAACGCACCGACTTGAAGGCGTGGCAGGAAAGCGGCAGTCACCAGAAACGTGCCGATCAGGCCAAAGAGTACTGCCCGATGCCGCAGCAAGATGATCAAGTTCGGATCGCTCAGTGACGTCCCGTAAAGCACGGCAAGACGTTCCGGCCCCAGTACGCCACTCAGCGGCAGCAGGTGAATGATGCCGGCAATGAGCAGGGCAACCGACACGACATGGCGCATGAGTATTTTACCTGACCTCAGGACTTGTCAATGGCGCAGAACGCGCGGCTCCGCGCACGAAGCGAAGTGCCGCGGAGCCGAATTGGGATTTCAGGCACCTTTGTTCTTGTCGTCCCAGAGCATCGGTTCCCAAAGTTCAACCTTGTTTCCATCCGGGTCCATGATCCATGCGAACTTACCGTTCTCATGTGACTCGGGGCCACTGTGGACGACCACGCCGTCCGCATTAAGTTGAGCGAGCAGCTCATCGAGATTGTCGACCCGATAATTGATCATGTAGGACGAGTCGCTTGGACTGAACCATTGACTGTCGTTGCTCGCGAGATTCCACACCGTGACACCTTGGTCTTCAGCCTTGTCGTCCGGCCATTTCAGAACGGCGCCGCCCCATGCTTCCAGTTGCATGCCCAAGTGCTTCTGGTACCAGGCCGACAGCGCGGCGCTGTCGCCCTTGCACTTCAAGAACACTCCCCCAATTCCGGTGATCTTTGCCATCGTTGACTCCAGATCGAAACGAAGAGGTTTCGGCTTGAATTGTTGGCGCTCAGTAAGTTCCTTACGGAATTGTTGAAGCCCGCTCACTGCTGGGATACGGGATTCCTTTGTGACCAAAGCACGGAGATGATCTTCCAGCCGTCGTCAGTGCGAACCAGGTGCCACATCTCACGGCCCCAGTGTTCTTCTTTCCCATCGAGCAAGAACCAATGAGTGGGAAGCGCTGCGGTCCCTCGCCAATCGCAGCCAAGGCCTTCTCGAACTCGGCGAGGTACCCGGAGCCAAGGCCGTTCTGCCGCGACTCGTAGTAGGCGACATGGTCAAGATGCTCGACCTCCGCCGCAGGGTCTAACCAGAGGCTCACCGTAGCAGAGCGCGAGCTTTGGCCGAGACAATCTCAGAACTGGTGAGCGCAACTGACTGGGCGTCGATGTGCTCGGCCCGACGCTACGCCTCCTGTGACGAGAGCTGTTCGATCTCCGAAGGCGAGAGAGCTTCCAGGCTTTCGATCAGGTCGAAAGCAAGCTGTGCCCGCTCTTGGGAGGAGAGGCCAAGGGCTTCTTTTTCTAGGGATTTCAGGCCCATGGCTGGAGTCTACACCAATGTGTCCGAGCGGCTCTAACGACGCTGTAGAAAAAGGCGGCACGACGTCGGAGCATTGAAAATGTGGACAAATAACGCTCGCGACAGTTCGATTCTGAGTCCGATTTCGCCCGCAAACCGCGATTCATGCGCGTACGCGCGCATCAGCGAGAAACAATTTCGGG
>JBKJTK010000306.1:0-7771 GCA_046590875.1 Chiayiivirga sp. | reverse complement strand
TGCTGGGGCCTGACGACGAATTCGCTCGACGTCACCGACGCCTACGTCGAACAGTTCGTGCTCAATACCTACGGCCTGCCGACCCACACGATCTACAACAACACCCGCGAGCCGGTGCTGTGGGTGTTCCAGAGTTATTTCGTCAACCGGATCGGCGACGGTACGGCCGACAACGTGACGCGCGAGAATTCGATCGGCTACACCAATGGCGCGATCAGCATCATCATCCCGCGTCGCAACAACGGCCCGGTGGTCGATATCGATGGCAGCCAGGGGCTGTCGATCGCCTACACGGGTTGGGGTGCGACCTTCGAGCTGGAAGCGTTCCGCAAGATCAACCGCGCGCAGAATCTCGAAGGGTTCCGCAGCGCGGTGCTGAACTTCGACGTGGGCTCGCAAAATTTCGGTTACGTCGACAAATCCGGCAACTTCGCCTATTTCGTCAGTGCCGAGATTCCGATTCGCGAGGACTTGCAGCGCAACACCGTCACCGGGGCACCCCCGTTCCTGATCCGAAACGGCACCGGCGGCAACGAATGGTTGCCGGCGACCAACCGCTATCCAGGTCAGGCACTGCCCTACGAAATCCTCTCGCCCGAGGAAATGCCGTTCACGGTCAATCCGGCCCAAGGCTATATCGCCAACGCCAACAACGATCCGATCGGCACCACGCTCGACAACAACGCACTCAACCAGGCGCGGCGCGGCGGTGGCTTGCTGTATTACGCGCCGGGTCATTCCGCGTATCGCATGGGGCGTATCGATCGCGAAATGCAGGCTCTGGTCGCGCGCGGTGGCATCACCGTGGCCGACATGCAGAAGCTGCAAGCCAACAACCAGTTGATGGATGCTCAGTTGCTGCTGCCGTCTCTGTTGACGGCTTACGATAACGGCCGGGCGGCTTCGCCCACGGCGAACTGTGCGGCGGGCCTGGCGGCCACGAATGCGGGAGTGACAGCGGCGATCGGTTATCTCCGCACCTGGGATTTCTCCACTCCCACCGGCATCCAAGCGGGTTTCGATGCCGGCGACAACCCGTTCGCACTCGCTGCGCCGAGCGAGACCGAGATCCGCCATTCGGTCGCGGCCACGATCTTTGCGATGTGGCGCGGACAGGCGATCCGCAACACCATCGATCACACGCTGACGGGCAAAGGTCTTGGCGCAGCGCTGCCGGGCGGCACCGAGGCCTACTCGGGCCTCAAGAACCTGCTCGACAAGTTCGCTGCGCAGCAGGGACGCGGCGCGTCGGGCCTGGACTTCTTCACCAAAGTACCGACGACCTCCGCGGGTGAATCGGCCGCGAATCGTCGCGACTGCGTGCTGCTCACCAGCCTGAAGGAATCGCTCGATCGTCTGGCGAGCAGTGAATTCGCGCCCGCGTTCGCGAACTCGACCAACTTGATGGACTATCGCTGGGGCAAGCTGCATCGGATCGTGTTCGATCATCCGCTGGGAGCGCAGCTCAGTATTCCGGGCAACAACCCGTACCCGTTCACCAACCTCGCCTCGAATCTGCCGGGCCTGGCGCGGCAAGGTGGATTGGAAGCGGTGGACGCCTCCAGCCACAACGCGCGCGCGAACACGCTCAACGGTTTCATGTTCGGCAGCGGCCCGGTGCGGCGTTTTATCGGTGAGATGACGGACACGCCGACGATGCTCAACATCATGCCGGGCGGACAGGACGGCAAGATCGGCGGGCCTGGTTACATCAGCCAACTTCCGCGCTGGCTGGTGAATGCCTACAAGCCGTTGGTGATCGATCCCGCCGTGTCGCAGAGCGCACAAGTGGCGCGGATCGAATTTACTCCGCGATGACTGCGCCGCACTGAAGGCATGGCCCGATACGGACGCGGATTCGATGTGGAAGCGGCCGCCGCGCATCTCGCGCGGCGGGACCGCAAACTCGGCACATGGATGCGCCGCATTGGCCCGCTCGAAGAAGAGCTGCGTTGGCGAAAGTCGTTTGATGTTGTCGATGCGCTTGCGCGCGCGATCTTGTATCAGCAACTCGCAGGCAAGGCCGCCGCCACGATTGTGGGCCGGGTCGAGGTTGCAGTGGGCGCGAACAAATTGCACGCCAAGGCGCTGGATCGCGTCGACGATGCGGCGCTGCGCGCCTGCGGTGTGTCCGGCAACAAGGCACTCGCCCTGCGCGACCTCGCCGCGCACGAACGCCGCGGCGAGATTCCCTCGCTGCGGCAGATGGCCGGCATGCATGACGACGCCATCGTCGAGGCACTGACCGCGGTGCGCGGCATCGGCCGCTGGACGGTGCAGATGATGCTGATGTTTCGCCTGGGCCGTCCGGACCAGCTCCCGATCGACGACCTCGGCGTGCGCAAGGGCGCGCAACGAGTGGATCGCCTCGACGTCATGCCCACACCGAAAGAGCTCGCCGAACGCGGCGAGCATTGGGGACCGTATCGCACTTATGCGAGCTTGTACCTATGGCGGATCGCGGATTTCGCGACCGCCCCGAAGGCGCCGGTGAAGCGGTCGCAGGGGTGAGTGAACGGCTGCATCCGTGTGGCCAGCTGCGTTAGCATCGACGCTGGCCCTGCAGTGATTATCCGATGCGTGCCCTGACTCCGCTTTTGTTCTTTCTGGCCTTCACTGCCGCTTCGGCGACGGCACCCGATATCGCGACGCTGGCCACGCCCGTCGATGCCAAGGTCGTCGCCTGGCGTCGCGACTTCCATCAGCATCCCGAACTTGGCCATCAGGAGTTCCGCACGGCGGCGCTAGTCGCTGCGCACCTCAAGGCGCTTGGACTCGACGTCCGCACTGGCATCGCCGGTACCGGCGTAAGCGCTTTGCTGAAAGGCGCAAAACCCGGATCGCGCATCGCGCTGCGGGCCGATATGGACGCATTGCCGGTGACCGAAGCCGTCGACGTGCCGTTTGCCTCCACGGCGACGACGACGTACCGCGGGCAGCCCGTCGGGGTGATGCACGCTTGCGGCCACGATGCGCACGTCGCGATCCTTATGGGCGTGGCTGAAGCACTGGTTTCGATGAAGCACGAACTTGCGGGGGAAGTCATGTTCGTGTTCCAACCCGCGGAGGAAGGTCCGCCGGAAGTCGGTCAGGTATTTGGTGCCGCAAAGATGCTGGAGGACGGCGTCTTCGCCGATTTCATCCCTGAAGCCGTGATCGGCTTGCACGTCTGGTCGTCGCTGCCGGTGGGCAAGCTCGGCACGCGTAGCGGCCCGCTGTTGGCGAGCGCCGACGAATGGACACTTACCGTGCGCGGTCGTCAGACGCATGGATCGCGGCCATGGGCCGGGGTCGATCCGATCACGGTGACCGCGCAGATCCTGCTTGGCACGCAGGCCATCATCGCGCGGCAGATTGATATAACGGCTTCTCCCGTGGTGTTGACCGCCGGCGTCATTCGCGGCGGGGTGCGTTTCAACATCATTCCCGACGAGGTGGAACTCACCGGCACCCTGCGCAGTTTCGACATGGCGGTGCGTGAGGACGTGATTGCGCGTTTCCGCCGCACCGCCCAACACTTCGCGGCGGCCAGCGAGGCCAGCGCCGAACTCGTGGTCGCCAACAACGCGCCGGTGACGAAGAACGATCCCACGTTGTATCCGCGCCTGCACCCGGCCTTGATCGATAGCGCCGGCGCCGAGAACGTCGTGGAGATGCCGCTCAGCACCATCGCCGAGGATTTCAGCCAGTTCGCGAATCGCGTGCCCGGCTTCTATTTCTTCGTCGGCGCGACGCCGACCGATCGCGACCTCGCCACCGCCCCGGCAAATCATTCCCCGCAGTTCTTCCTCGACGAACAAGCCCTGGCGATCGGTACGCGGGCGATGCTCGCGGTGGCGCTGCGCGCGTCGGTTTCTGTGGAGAAGAAATAGAGCGCATAGCGCGAACTTGCACAGCGCGCCACATAGTTTGAACGCACCTAGAACAAAGTCTTGATGGTCTTGTCTACACCTTCAACTAGGTCGTCGACTTGGGTCGCGGTCGGTTCGGCCTTTTTGTTGTGGTCGCAGAGATTGCGAAGGTCCGCAAGATGTTGAATGAAGCGCCATTGTGCTGTGTCAATAACGTTTGCGTCCTTCAGCGCATTGTTCAGGTCGCCAATGGTCGGATTCTTCTTGGCATTGTTGACACGGTGGTTGTCGCAAACCTGAGCCAAGTGTTTCTCAAGTACTACGCCCGCCATCGCGCCGGCCGCTCTTCCGAATTTAGCCTTCGCGAGTTCGCGAGCCGCATCGATTTCAGAATCGAAGAGGTCTGCTTGAACCAGTTGTCGAATGTCGAACAGTGAACTCTCAAACCTGCCTTTTACGGACTCCAGGATTGCAAGCTGTTGTTGAAATCGTGGAATCGCTGCCGATGAGTCCACGATGACTTCTTTGTATGGACCCCTCGTGACTCGAAGGCCCTGTAGGTAGTCTTCGATGTGATAGTTCTCAAAGGAAATATCCTTCCTGCCCTTGGGCTTCTCGTAATGGCGGGTGAAGTCGGCTAAACGATGTGGCAGGAGCTGGCGGATCACAGCCATCGACTCGGAGTACCAAGACTGGTACGTGCCAGTGAATGAAGGGAGGGCTTTCAGAATGTCTTTTCCTTTTTCACCGAGCGCTTTGAGAAATTCGCCGTCAAAGCTTTCCCCCGTGCTCTCGCGCTGCATGGACAGTTCAAGCTTCCGGCCGCGAGCGATTAGCTCGTCTAGATCCTTCTTGAAGCGTTCGATGTTCGACGTCATTGGCTTTAGTACTAGGTCAGGGGAGTGAGTGCGTTCAAACTAGAAGTGGCGCCAGAATTCGGAACCTATGCACCGCATGTTCGGCATTGAGCGTTTTGGGGTCAAGACGAGATTCGCCGTTGCACCGCGGGCTTACTTATCCTCGGCGCTTCGGCGCCGGGTGCCGTCATCGCACAAGCCCGCGTCCAGTCCGTAGAATCCGTGCATGACTTTGCAACGCGATGATGTGCTGATCCTCGGTGCCGGCGTGATCGGCCTGAGTTGCGCGCTGGAACTGCTCAAGGCCGGGTGCGGCGTGACGGTGATCGATGCCGGCCGCGTCGGCGGCGGCGCCTCGCACGGCAATTGCGGGACGATTACGCCCAGCCATGCCACGCCGCTGGCGGCGCCGGGAATGATCTCCGCGGCGTTGAAGTGGATGTTGCAGCCGGATGCGCCGCTGTACGTGAAGCCGCGATTCGATCCCAAGCTCGCGCACTGGTTGCTGCGTTTCGCGGCGCGTTGCAATGCGCGCGACTATCGTGCGTCGGCGCGTCCCAAGGCTGAGTTGTTGATGGCTTCGCGCGAGTTGCTGGAATCGAACATCCGCGAAGAAGGCCTGGATTGCGATTTCGTAACCGAGGGCCTGACCTACGTCTATCGTGATCCGCGTAGCCTCGATGCCGCCGCTGAACTGGTCGGTCACCTGGGCGACTTCGGCGTGCGCGCAGAGATCCTCGACGCCACGCGTCTGGCGCGCGACGAGCCTGCGTTGCGCGAGGGCATGGCGGGCGGCGTGCATTTTCCCGACGATGCGGTGCTGCGTCCCGAGCGCCTGGTGGCGGAGCTCGCGCGCCGGGTGCGCGAGCGAGGCGGCGCCATTGTCGAACACTGTGCCGCGACCGCCTTTACGCGCAGTACCGAGGGCCGCATCACGGCGGTCCACACCGTGCAAGGCGAACGCGCCGCGGACCAGGTCGTGTTCGCCTGCGGGGCGTGGTCGCCGCTGTTGTCGCGGCAGCTCGGCTTGCGCCTGCCGATCCAGCCGGGCAAAGGGTATTCGATCACCTACAGTCGTCCGACGCTGGCGCCGCGTCGCCCCCTGGTGCTGCGCGAGCGGAGCGTCTGCGTCACGACCTGGGGCAGCGGCTACCGGCTCGGCAGCACGATGGAGTTTTCCGGTTACGACGCCACCCTCAATCCGGTGCGGCTCGCGGCGCTCGCGCGCAGGGCGGCCGAATACCTGCGCGAACCAGTCGGCGCAGAAGTGCGCGAAGAATGGTTCGGTTGGCGCCCGATGACCTGGGACGATCTGCCGATCCTCGGGTTTGCGGCAACCGTGCCGAACCTGATGCTCGCCACCGGCCACGGCATGATGGGCGTGAGCATGTCGGCGATCACCGGGCGCCTGGTCACGGAGCTGCTCTGCGGCCAAACGACCGAACGCACGGAAGGCGTACGTGAGACCAGTCTTGATCCCGTGCCGTATTCGCCGCGGCGTTTTGGCGTCTGACGTAGACTTTGCGCATGGACGTATTCACCCTGTATCGCGGCACCGCGCCGTTGCTGATCAGCCTTCCGCACGATGGCGAAGCGCTGCCACCGGAGGTGCTGGCCCGCCTCACGCCGGATGCGCGCCGCCTGCCCGATACCGACTGGCAGGTGAGTCGCTTGTATTCCTTCGCACGCGAGTTGGGCGCGTCGATCCTGCAACCGCACTATTCGCGTTACCTGATCGACCTCAATCGTTCGCCGGACGATCTCTCGTTGTATCCGGGACAGAACACCACCGGCCTGTGTCCGACCATCCAGTTCAATGGCGCGCCGATTTACGTCGATGGCGAAGCGCCGGCGCCGGACGAGATCGCACAGCGCCTGCAAAACTACTGGCGGCCGTATCACGAGGCGCTGCGCGGTGAACTGGAACGGTTACGCGCCGCGCACGGCCGCATGGTGCTGTGGGAAGGACATTCGATCCGTAGCGTGGAGCCGTACCTGTTTGAGGGCCGCTTGCCCGACTTCAATCTCGGAACCGCGAACGGCAGCAGTTGCAAGCCGGCCTTGCAGCAGCGGATCGAAGCCGTGCTCGGGTCGCAACGCGACTACACCTGGATTGCGAACGGCCGCTTCAAGGGCGGTTACATTACGCGCAACTATGGCCGCCCGCAGGAGGGTATCGACGCGATCCAGCTCGAGCTCGCGCAGTGCAATTACATGGATGAGGACAGCTTCGTGTGGGATGAAGCGCGCGCCACGCCCACGCAGTTGTTGATCCGGCGTCTGATCGAAGCGGTCTTGTAGCGCGTCCCGTCAGACTTCCAACGTCGCCAGATCGCCCTTGGTCTCAAGCCAGTGTTTGCGATCCGAGGCGCGCTTCTTGCTCAGCAGCATGTCGATCAGGGCGCTGGTTTCGTTGGTATCGTCCACGGTGAGTTGCACCAGACGACGGGTGTCTGGATGCACCGTGGACTCACGTAACTGCGAAGGGTTCATCTCGCCCAGGCCCTTGAAGCGGGTGACGTTGACCTGGCCCTTGATCTTCTCGCGCTCGATGCGTTCGAGCAGCAGATGCTTTTCTTCCTCGTCCAGCGCGTAGAACACCGCCTTGCCTACGTCGACACGAAACAGCGGCGGCATCGCGACGAAGATGTGGCCGGCGCTGACCAGCGCCGGAAAATGCTTGAGAAACAGGGCCGCCAGCAAGGTCGCGATATGCAGGCCGTCGGAGTCGGCGTCAGCGAGGATGATGACCTTGCCGTAGCGCAGGCCCTCGATGTTGCGCGTGCCCGGATCGCAACCGATCGCGACCGCCAGGTCGTGCACTTCGTTGCTCGCCAGCACGCCCGAGCTTTCCACTTCTCACGTGTTGAGGATCTTGCCACGCAGCGGCAGGATCGCCTGGAATTCCTTGTCGCGCGCCTGCTTGGCGCTGCCGCCGGCGGAGTCGCCTTCCACCAGGAACAACTCGGTACGCGAGAGATCCTGCGAGCTGCAATCGGCCAGCTTGCCGGGTAACGCCGGGCCTTGCGTGATCTTCTTGCGGACGATCTGCTTCTCGGTTTT
>JBKJTK010000119.1:0-3819 GCA_046590875.1 Chiayiivirga sp. | reverse complement strand
ACCCCGGCCCCGACTCACGCACCCTTTGGACAGGGATGTCCAAAGGGCGCGGCTCCGGGGTGGCCTTCTCTTTGGTTACTTTCTCTTGGCCATTCAAGAGAAAGTGACTCGGGCGCCTGGAGGCGCACGAAAAAAGCCAGGGATGGCGCTCGCGTCCTCTCACGGACGCAGAAGCCAAGATCAAGTTGGATTCCCGCTCGGCCGCAGGCCGGCCTGTCCTGAGCTTATCGAAGGGCGGGAAAGACGAACAAGCGAGACGTCAGCCCGACACCAACTTCACATCGAAACTAGCTGCATAGCCCGTCTCGACCAACCGCTTCTGCAGTGCATCGCAGAGTTTCAGATTGCCCGCCACGATCTGGCCGTTGTTGAAGCTGTCGCCGCCGCCGCGGAAGTCGCAGCAACGGCCGCCGGCTTCGCGCACCAGCAGCACGCCGGCGCCGATGTCCCAGGGCTTGACCCCAGCTTCGAAGTAGCCGTCGGCGCGGCCGCAGGCGACGTAGGCGAGATCCAGCGCGGCCGAGCCGGTTCGGCGGATGTCCTCGGCGTCAATCAAAAGACTCTGGATCGCGGCGAGTTGTTCCGGGGCGCGTTTACGTTCGCGCGGGGGGAAGCCGGTGATCAGCATGGCCCCGCCCAGCTCCATGCGCGTGGAAACGCGCAGGCGACGATCGTTTAGGAACGCGCCGCCGCCGCGGCTGGCGCTGAAGATTTCGTTGCGCAGCGGGTCGTAGATCACGCCGTGCAAGGGTTCGCCATTATCGAGCAAAGCGATGGAGACGCAGTAATGCGGGAACCCGCGCAGGTAGTTGCTGGTGCCGTCGAGCGGATCGATAACGAAGGTAAAGCGGGATTTACCGATCTGACCGGACTCTTCGCCCAGGAACGCATGATCGGGAAAGGAGCGCTTGAGCTCGCGTATGATCTCGGCCTCGGCCAGGCTGTCGACTTCGCTGGCGTAATCCTGGCGCGACTTTTCGACCACGTTGAGGGCATCGAGACGGCCGACATGGCGCAGGATGACGTTGCCGGCCAAGCGGGCGGCCTTGACCATGACGGTGACGGCAGGCTTCTGCATGCGATGGGCTCGATTCGTGGCGTGAAAGAACTGGCGATGCGCGCGGCATCGCAAGGCCGCGCAGTTTAACAAATCGCCGCGCGTTCGGCCGCTGCCCGGCGGACGCAGCATTGAATAGGTCCGGAGAGATCCATGCAGGACAAGTTGCGCATCGTGCTGGTCGGAACCTCCCATCCGGGCAACATCGGCGCCGCCGCGCGTGCCATGAAGACGATGGGGCTTCGCCGGCTGGTGCTGGTTGCGCCGCAAGCGTTTCCGCATCGCGAAGCCAGCGCCATGGCGGCCGGCGCCGACGACGTGCTCGATGCGGCCCAGGTCTGCGCCGATCTGGATGAAGCGTTGGTCGATTGCCGCACGGTGCTGGGTTGCACCGCGCGCAAACGCGGCGTTGCCCTGCCGGAACACCACCCGCGCGAGGCCGCCACGCAATTGCTCGCCGCCACCGCACTCGGCCCAGTGGCGCTGCTGTTCGGACGCGAGCGTACCGGCCTCACGAACGAAGAACTGCATCGGTGCCACGCCGCCATCCATATCCCGGCCGATCCGGAGTTCAGCTCGCTCAACCTGGCCGCGGCGGTGCAGGTGATGAGCTACGAGCTGCGCCTCGCGATGCTTGCAGCGGCGCCGGAGTCCGGCGCGCTTGCCGCGAGGCACGATCCGCCCGCGACCCAAGGCGAACTGGAAGGCTTCTTCACCCATCTCGACCAGGCGCTGGTCGATATCGATTTCCACAAAGGTCGCGCGGCCGTCACAGTGATGCAGCGGTTGCGGCGCCTGTTTCTGCGCGCCGAGCCGGATCAGCGCGAACTGCGCATCCTGCGCGGCGTGCTGACCGATGCCCAACGCATGGCGCGGCTGGCGCGTGAGGCGGGAAAGCCGTAGTTGCCTCGCGTGCCTATCGGCGTTGCGACGGATCGGGTAGGCTCCTCACCACCTTCCGACCTGCGTATGGCCTCGGTCGCGCCATCGATGATTTCACCTCTTTTCCGTCTCGGCCTGCTGGCCTGCTGGCTCGCGATTTCGCCGGCGGGCGGAGCGCAGTCGACGACCGCGCCGCAGATGTCTGCGCCACAGGTGCCTGCACTACCGATACAAGAAGTCCTGGTGTTGGGACGCATCAGCGACGATCCCAAGCAGCATTACGAAGCGTTGCGACCCTTGCTCGACTATGTCGTGCCGCGCATGCGTTCGGTCGGCATCCGTGAAGGCCGCATCCTGATGGCGCGCGATGCGCAGCAGATGATGAGTTATCTGCGTCGCCGCAGGGTCGACTGGCTGACCGAAACGCCGGCGATGGCGGTGGCCTACCGCCAACGCCTCGGCGCCAAGATATTACTCGCCACCGAGCGTGGCGGCGGACGCAACTACCACACCGTGTTCTTCGTGCGACGCGACAGCGGCATCCGTACGATCGCGGAACTCGCCGGGCGTAGCATCGCGTTCCAGAATCCAAACTCCACCAGTTCCTATATCGCACCGGCCGCGGAACTGCTCGATGCCGGTCTGCAGCTCGACTTGCTGTTGTCGCCGATGGATCGCCCCGATCCGGGCAGCGTGGGCTATTTGTTCGCCCGTTCGGAAGCCAACATCTCGACCTGGGTACACAAGCGGCTGGTCGATGCTGGTGCGTTCGCGAACCTGGACTGGAACGATCTGCAGCGACTGCCGCAGAGCTATCGCGACGATCTGCTGGTGATTCACGAGACCGAGCCATTTCCGCGTGCGGTGGAAGTGGTGCGGCCGGGCATGGACCCACGGGTCGAGGCGCGTCTGCGAGAGGTGCTGCTGGCGGCCGCGGAAGACCCGGATGCACGCGAGCCGCTGATGAGTTTCTTCGGAACCAATCGCTTCGTGCCGCTCGACGCCCAGGCCGAAGCGTCGCTGCAACGCCTGAGCACCAATCTGCTTCGCGTGCGCGAGCGGCTGGAATGAGCATGCGTCTGGGCCTGCAAGCGCGGTATTTCGCTTTAATGGTCCTCACATTGGCCTTGACGCTGACGGCGTTCGCGGCGGCCTGGTATCAGCAACGCAGTGGCTTTCGAGAAGTCGCCTCGATCAGTCGCGAAGCGATGCACCAGACCGCGGGACAGGGCGTGCGCAAGCGCGGCGAGGCGGTGGCGCGTTTGCTCGCCGACGCGATGACGAACCCGCTCTATTACTTCGATCTGCAAAGCGTTGGCGAAATCGCGCGATCGGCGTTGTTGCAGTCCGACGTGAGTTACGTGCTGGTGTTCGACAAGGAAGGACGCGTCATCCACGACGGCTCCAGCGATATCCCGACCTTCGGCCAGCCAATGCGAGACGCGTTCGCTAGGGAAGCCGTCGCGGCCGATGGCTTGCACACGCAGTCGTCCGACAGTGTGGTCGACGTGTCTTATCCGATCCGGCTCGGCGACGAAAAGCTCGGCGGCGTGCGCGTGGGTTTGTCGTTGGCCGGACCGGCCAAGCTCGAGGAAGCCGCTCAGGCCGCGATGCAACAGCGCGCGGAACAGGCCAGCGGACGCAGCTTGCGTACCGTGGGGCTCCTGTTTGCCAGCTTGTTCCTGCTGGGGCTCGGCATCAGTTGGCAGGTCTCGCGCCGATTGGTGCGGCCGATCCGGCGCTTGGCGCAGGCTGCGCACGAGGTCGAAACCGGCAACTACCAGACCTCTGCGATGGCGAGCGGACGTGGTGACGAACTAGGCGATCTCGAGCAGGCGTTTGCTCGCATGAGCGAAAGCGTGGGCCGCCATGACCGCGAC
>JBKJTK010000446.1:0-6928 GCA_046590875.1 Chiayiivirga sp. | reverse complement strand
ACTACGACGGCCAGGGCCGTCGTGTCGAAGGCGACAGCGTACGCGCGAGCAGCGCGAATGTGGACCTGCTCGGCGCCTATGCGGTCGAGCGCGTGGGTGAGCGCTTGATGCTGGTGCTGATCAACAAGGACACCACGACGACGACCGCGCAGATTTCCTTCGCAGCGCCGTTGAGTGGCAACTGGATGCTCTATCGTTTCGATGCGGGGTCCGACGTGGCCCAGGTGGGAAGCGGCACGATCAATGGCGCGTCGCTGACCTTGATGAACCTGCCGCCGCGTTCGGCAAATCTGCTGGTGCTACCGGCGGGCGGTGGGAACCCCGACCGCATCTTCGCAAACGGCTTTGAAGGCGGATGACAGCCCCATCCGTGGGGCGGAACCCGCGTAGCGGTTTCCGCCCTGCCGGACTCTTGCGCTACTTCACCAACCCTTCTGCCTTCAGCGCCGCCTGCACCGCGGGGCGTTCCGCGATGCGCTTCTGGAATGCGAGCACGGACGGAAACGCGGACAGATCCAGCTTCACGTGGTTGGCCCAGTTCGTCACGGTGAACAGATAGGCGTCTGCGATCGAGAATTTCTCATCCAGCAGGTACGGTGACTTCGCCAGCGTCCGTTCGATCAGGGTGTAGCGTTTCTTCAAATACTCCGAACGATCCTGGCGCAGCTCGGCGCTGGTGGCGGGGTTGAACAACGGGCTGTAGCTCTTGTGGATTTCCGAATTGATATAGCCCAGCGTTTCCTGCAAGCGGTAGCGAGCGAGCGTGCCGTTCGCCGGCGCGACACCGGATTCTGGCTTGAGATCCGCGAGATATTGCGAGATCACCGGGCCTTCAGTCAGCACGTCGCCGCTGTCCAACTCCAGCGCGGGAACATAGCCCTTGGCATTGATCGCGGTGAAGTCGCGACCGTCCGCGGTTTGCTTGGTCTTGGTGTCGACCTTCACCAGCGCGAGCGGAACACCGATCTCGTGCGAGACGATGTGCGGGGCAAGCGAACAGGCGCCGGGCGAGTAATAGAGTTTCATGCGATGACTCCTTGGGGTGGGAATGCGACCAGCGGTCGCGTGCGGGGAAACCAATTGCGAATATCAGATTTGCTCGTCATTCCAGCGAAAGCTGGAATCCATTGTGATTTTTCTTCCGGAATTTCATGAAGATCAAAATGGACCCCAGCTTTCGCTGGAGTGACGCGTGACTAGTTCAGACCTTCCCTAGCGAAGATCAAGTTGGATCCCAGCTCGGCCGCAGGCCGGCCTGTCCTGAGCCTGTCGAAGGGCTGGGATGACGGCGAGAGAAATCAGACATCAATCGGGACTAACAACTCGTCGCGCAACGCCTGCATCAGCGCGGTCGCGCTGCGATGACGCAAGTTCGGCGCGATCTGCCCGCTCCACAGCGAGACCAGGTCGGTGCGTCCGGCCGCGATGGCGGCGGGTCGCAATTGCGACACGAACCAGCCCTGCACCGGAAACGGCGCGACGTCATTCAGACGCGGCGCCATCTCCTCGGTCCAGCGGTTGCGCACACCGCGTGCGAGCCGGCCGCTGAAGGCCCGCGTCAACGCGGTGTGCTGCGCGCGTTCGGAAAACAGCATCGCGCGATGCGCATCGGTGGTGCCGGATTCCTCACAGGCCAGAAACGCGGTGCCGATCTGCGCGGCCTGTGCGCCCAACCTCAGCGCCGCGTGTACTCCGCGCGCGTCGGCGATACCTCCGGCGGCGATCACGGGAATTTTCACCCGATCAGCGACCAGCTGGATCAACGCGAACGTGCCCATCAACGATTCCTCTGCCGAGGCGAGGAAGGACGGGCGATGCCCGCCGGCCTCGAAGCCTGTCGCGACAATTGCGTCGACACCTGCGGCTTCGAGCGCCAGCGCTTCGGCGATCGACGTTGCCGCGCCGAGCGTTGCGATTTCGCGTCGCCGACATTCGGAGAGTATTCGCGCCGATGGCACTCCGAAAACGAAGCTGAAAACCGGCGGTCGCGCTTCCAGCAAGGCCTCGATCTGCTCGTCGAAAGCGGGATGATAGTGCGTCGGCGGCTCGGGCTTGTCGACGCCGAGTTCGCGAAAGTACGGCTCAAACACGCGCCAGGCGCGCTCGAAATCCTCGTGGCTCAGATGCAGTCCGCCGGCATCGTGATCCGACACCCACAGGTTCAACGCAAACGGGGCCGGGGTCAGCGCGCGGATTTCGTCCGCCACCCTGCCGATACGATCGGCCGGCAAGTGATGCGCGCCATAGGAGCCGAGCCCGCCCAGGTTCGCCACCGTGGCGGCAAGTTGTGCGGTCGACAGGCCGCCCCCGAACGGACCTTGCACCACCGGCAGCGTGAGGCCCAAGCGACGCATGGCATCGGTGACGTGGGCTTGCGGCATCGGCGGAATTCCTTGCGTAGTGAGTGCGCGCATCCTAGCCGCGATAGGTTACTCATGTATACGTGGTAACTGACAGATACTGAAAATTGTGGTATCCATCCGGTTACCGGACTGGTTGGCGGTCTGGAGGAGGAGTCCGTATGGCGCTGCCGTTGAGAAAGAGCAAGGTCGCGGCGCCGCCACCGGCCTGCCCGTTGACCGAATGCATGGCGCTGCTACGCGGCGCCTGGGCTCCGAACGTGATCTGGTATCTGAGCGCCGGGCCACGCCGTTTCGGCGAGTTGCGGGTCGACATCCCGCGGATCTCCGCACGCGTGCTGAGCGCGCGCTTGCGCGAGCTGGAAGCCAAGGGTGTCGTGACCCGCCGCGTGCTCGCGACCTCGCCGCCCTCGGCCGAATACGCGCTCACCGACCTCGGCCTGGAACTGGTGCCGGCGATCAAGGCGATCGTGGCAGTTGGGACCAAGCTCAAGCACGCGCCGCGGCCGCACTTACGCCGCAAGGCGGGGATGGCGACGGCCATCGCGTAGCGCTTGCTAGATCATTCCGACGCGGGCGGAACGAAGCCTTCCCAGTCGAAGCCCACGCGACGCGCCAGCTGCTCGGGCTGTAGCACTTCCGGATAGGGCCGACCACGGATGATCCAGGTCGGATAGGCCGTCACGTTGGCGCTGACGCAGGCGAACGCGACCGCCCCGTTACGGCCATTCGGGCTGCACTCCACGTAGGGCAGGCGCTCGGCCGAACGTCCGAAGAGGTCCTTCTGGGTCTGGCAGTTCGGACACCACGAGGCCCCATAGAATTTCGCGCCGCGCGCGCTCAGCTGCTCGGCAAGCGCCTTCATGCGAGGGTCTTCGGGCCGTACCAGCAGGCCGGCCTGGGCCACATGCAGCACGCCGATCACGACGATCAGCACGATGCCGTGGTTGAGCAGCCAGCGCTGCCACGGCAGGCCGGGCGCGGTGTTCGGACGCCGCAGTGTTGCGATGACGAAGATCGTGGCGAACAGCGCGAGGGACAGCAGGCACCAGGCGCAGAACGCGTCGAGCGCGATCGCACCGGCGAGGGTGAGATAGACGCTGATGGCAAGGCCAAGCAACGACAGCGACCAGAGTCGCCGCCAGGATTTCACCCGCGTGGTCGCGAACAAGGCACAGATCGCGATCAAGGCGTAAAGGCCGAATCCCCACAGTGCGATCGGTATGCCGAACAGCCTCGACCAGCGACTGTGTTGCACCACATCGCAACCCGAGCCTGCGCTGCAAAACGCCGGCGCCGTTTCGTTGAGCGCCACCATCGCCAGGTAGCCGGTCAGCACTGCCCCCGCGAGCGCGAGACCGAACAGCAGCCAGTCGGGCGCTCGTTCGGTCGGTCGTGTACTGGCCGCTTTGCTCTGGGGTTCGCGGCCGGGTGTCTTGTCGCGTCGTGCCTTGGTCATCGGAGTCGTCGCAGGGGGCGGTGCGCGGAGCGTAACAGCGACGGACCAAATTTCCTCGCCAGGGTGGCGCCAGAGCATTTCGGGATGAACGCTGTTTGCATCGTCGTGGGTGGTCGGGAACCCAACCGCCTGTCGCGCCAGAAAATCAGGGCGAAGCGGCGTTTCGGCGGCGCCGGCGAATCCATCGCTGCGCTACCCTCCTGCTGATCCCGAACGGTCGGCCCGGCCGTCGTGACCTACTTCCACCACCCCCGCCGAGGTTTGCCATGCGATCGATCCTGATGCCGATGTCGATGTTCCTGCTGCTGCTCGCCGCGGTGGATGTGGCGGCCGCCCCGCCGTCTCCCGTGCCTGGTGCTGCGACGACGCCTACCGAGGTGCGACCGATCCTGCTCGGCGCGGCCGTGCCGGATGTTGGCCTGCAGGCGCTCGATGGCACCGAGGTTCGCCTGCGGGACGTGGTACGCGGCAAGCCGAGCGTGCTCGTGTTCTACCGCGGCGGCTGGTGTCCATACTGCAACCTGCAGTTGCAGGGTTTGCGCCTCATCCAGACCCAGCTCGATGCGCTCGGGTTTCAGATGCTCGCGATCAGTCCGGACCTTCCCGAGAAGATGCGCGAAACCCTGGACAAGACGCCGCTCGAATACACCTTGCTGTCGGACGCCCGCGCCGAAGCGATCCGCGCCTTCGGCCTCGCGTTCCGCGTCGATGACGAAACCTATATCAAATACCAGGGCTACGGCATCGATCTGGAAAAGGCTTCGGGCCAGACCCATCGCCTGTTGCCCGTGCCGGGCGTGTATCTGGTCGATGCCGACGGCACCTTGCAATTTTCCTATGTGCACCCGGACTACAAGGTGCGTTTGCCGGAAGGTGTGATCCTGGCTGCCGCGGAGGCGATCCGGAACGAGCGGCAGAAGTTCGAAGCGCGCCGCAAGCCGTGATCCACGCGCGCCGCGGTGGAGGTCGCTCTTTCTGTCGCGACGTGCCCGGCCCGGGCATCAATCTGCGATGGTCTTGGCCTCCGACGTGCCCAGCAGTTCCGGCTGCGACAACGCGTGCGGCCGTATCAGCAACGGATGCACGAACACCGCCGCGAGGATGATCGCGACGCCGAGATAGAACATCGGCGTCAGCTCGCGCTGCTCGTTCAGCAGCAGGATCGCGAGCCCGATGGCGTAGACCGGCTCCAGGTTGATCGCAAGCTGCGCGCTGAACGCGCTCATGTGGCGCAGCGCCACCAGCGACAGCGCGAACGGCAGCAGCGTGCACGCCAGCGCCAGTACCAGCAGCAGCCACGCGTCGCGAGCGCCGGGCAGCGCCAGCAATTCGCCCGCCTGCGAAGGAAAGATCCACGGCATCGCCGGGGCGAGCAAGGTCAAGGCGAGTACGCCGGCGCCGAGTTCGATGCCAGTGACCGTCAACGCATCGCCGTGCTCGACCAGACGCTTGTTTAGCGCGCCGAAAATCGCGACCAGTAACGCGGACAGCGCACCGACCGCGACGCCCACTCGCATCCCGTCCGGCACACCACCCACGACCAGCGCCACGCCCGGCACCATCGCCACGCCCAGCAACAACTCGCGCGAATCGAATTGCTTGCGGGCGAGCAGCGGTTCCACCAGCGCCAGGAACACCGGCGCGAGCGCGATGCAGGTGGCCGCCACCGAGGCGTTCGCGAGCTTGATCGATCCATAGAACGTCAACCAGTGCAGCGCCACCAGCACCCCGATTCCCGCATAGGCAGCAATGAGCCGCAGCGACATCGCGCGCAGGCTACGCCACACCTTCGGCAGCAACGCCAGCGCGGCCACCACGATCAACATGCGCCACCACACCAGTGGCAGCGCAGGCAGGGTGATGAGTTTTCCGAGGATGGCGGTGAAACCCCAGAGCAGGACGCAGAAGTGGATCTGCAGCTGGGCTTTGGCGGTGGCGGTGAGTGGCATGCGAAAGGCAGCAAGGGGAATGGGACCACGGAATGATAAGCCGTCGACGAGGCGTAACGAACGTACGCACTCCAGTGATGGCCGCAGCGCTATGCTTGGTTTCCCGTTCTTCGGAGCACGAACATGACCTACAGCGGCGCATGCCATTGCGGCAAGATCACCTACACGGTGGACGGCGAGATCGACCAGGTCCTCGACTGCAACTGCTCGATGTGTCGCAAGCGCGGCGGGTTGTTGTGGTTCGTCTCGTCCGATGCCCTGCATCTGAGCGGCGAGACCGCCGCAACCGGCACCTACACGTTCCACACCCACAAGATCCAGCACCACTTCTGCACCCAGTGCGGTATTTCGCCTTACAGCGAAGGGCAGAATGCGGACGGCAGTTCGATGGCTTGCATCAACGTGCGTTGTCTCGACGACGTCGATCTCAAGCAGTTGAAGGTCGTGGAATTCGACGGACGCAGCGTCTGACCCAGGGCACGGCGGCGTGGTCGACGCAACGGCGTCGACCCGCGTAAAGTTCGCGCACTTCATCCGAGAGCCCGACGTCATGCCGCAACAACCGGTCACCTGGCGCGATCGATTTCGCTACCGCTTCGAGAACACGCTTGCCAAGGGACCGATTGCGATCATCGGCTGGTTGGCGTTGGTGTCGATCGGTATCGTCGGCGTGGCGGCGATGGCACTCACTCTGTTTCGCATCGACCAGACGCCCGGCGATCCGGCGTCAACCTTCGGCCTGATTGAAGGCGCCTGGCAGAGCCTGATGCACGCGCTCGACGCCGGCAACCTGGCCGGTGACGCGGGCTGGCCACTGCGCTGGCTGATGCTGCTGGTGACGATCGGCGGCATCTTCATCGTCAGCATCCTGATCGGTACGATCACCTCGGGCCTCGAATCGCGCCTGGATGAACTCCGCAAGGGCCGCTCGCGAGTGGTCGAACGCGATCACACCCTGATCCTGGGTTGGTCGAGCAAGGTGTATTCGATCATCGGCGAACTGCTGATCGCGAACCGGAACCAGCGCGCGCCGCGCATTGTCATCCTCGCCGACCGCGACAAGGTTGCGATGGAAGACGACATCCGCGCCAAGTTTCCCGACCTCGGCAACACCCGCGTCATCTGCCGCAGCGGCGATCCGCTCGATCTCGACGACCTCG
>JBKJTK010000005.1:0-15700 GCA_046590875.1 Chiayiivirga sp. | reverse complement strand
TTCAGCACGCCCCAGGGATCGATCGCGACCTCCGGCAACAGCGGCAGCACGATCAACGTGGCGGCGGCCAGCAACAGCAGGTCCTTGAGTTCGCGTTCGGTGATCAGCTCCCGCGTGAGGCGGTGCAGTGCGCCTTTGGAGGCCAGCAGCAAGGCCACGCCGACCCCGAGGGCCGCCGCCAGCGCCGGGTGCGACATCGCCAAAGCGCCCAGCAGAAAGGTCAGCAGGATCGCAATCTCGCCGGTCAGACCGAGCTCGTCGGGGGCGCTGCGCAGATAACTTGCGAGGGTCAGCGCGACCACCCCGATCCCGCCCACCACCAGCGCCCACGGACCCAACAACGTCACGACCGCACCGAGCAACGCCAGCAACGCATGCGTTCGCACGCCGGCCGCCACGCGGTTGGCGCCCCCGTCCTTGCGCCGCTCGCGATCGATCCCGATCAGCATGCCCAAGCCGAGGGCAGCGGCGAGTCCCGGCAGGAGGTTGGGCGGAAGGTCCATGCGCTTCACAGCATGCCGCGTCGACGCGCATGCTTGCAACGCAGACGCCCGCCCGCACAATGCGGCGGTCCCCATTCCTGTCTGCGCCATGTCCCCGACCCGCGGCACGCCCATTTCCCTCACCCGTCACCTGATCGAGGAACAGCGCGCCGGCCGCATCAGCGCCGATCTTCGCCGCCAGATCGAAGTGGCGGCGCGTGCCTGCAAGACGATCTCGATCACACTTGGCAACGGCGCGTTTGGCGATGCCGGGAGCGCTGAGCCGTCAGGGGCGCACCAGCGCGTGCCAGCTTTCCTTGGCAGCAAGCGCGAATTCGCAGCGGCGACGCGCTACCACCTCGATTACGAAGCAACGTGAGCACGTCGGATTTCATCGAGGTCTACGAACAGGTCTTGCCGCGCGATACCTGCGCCGCCTTGATCGCGCAGTTCGAAGCCAGCACGCAGCTGCAACCCGGTCGCGTTGGCGGGGGCGTGTACAAGGAACTCAAGGACAGCAGCGATATCACGATTACCGGAAAGCCCGAATGGCGCGATGCCGAGGTCGCTTTGAATCAGGCGGTTTTCCACGGCATGGCGCAATACCTTCGCAAGTACGCCTATGCCCTGATCGCGCCGCTTGCGATCCAGTTGCAGGACCCGAAGACCAACCAGTTGTTGCGGCTCACCGAAGCGCATCTGCGCGAATTGCCCGACGAGCAGTTGTTCAACGTACTGCGCTACGCCTTTCGCCCCGGCAGCATCAACCTGCAACGCTACCGCGCAGGCTCAGGCGGCTATCCCTACTGGCATTGCGAGCTGTTTCCCAAAAACGCCGACGCCGAGCAACTGCATCGCCACGTGCTGTGGACAATCTATCTCAACGACGGCTTCCGCGAAGGCGAAACCGAGTTTCTGTATCAACAGCGCAAGATCGTTCCCAAGGCAGGGAGCCTGTTGATCGCGCCCACCGCCTTTACGCATACCCATCGCGGCAATACGCCGCAAGGCGGTGACAAGTACATCGCTACGAGCTGGGTGCTGTTCCAGCGCGCCGAAGCGCTGTTTCCGAAGGGCTAGAGCAACGCTGCGCCGGTGCGCCGCTGCGATTGAAGGCGCTCCCGGCTACGCAAACGCAAGCACAGCTCACGCGGGTTCTGCGACCACCACCCGGTCGCGACCTTCGCGCTTGGCGCGATACAAGGCTTCATCGCCCAGTCGCAGCAGCTGCTCCAGTGCGCCTTGCGTGTAGGGGTGCAAGGTCGAGACACCGATGCTGACGGTGAGCGCGAGTGCGCCATGTTCGTACGGCACCGGCGTGGCGGCGATCGCTGCGCGCAAGGCTTCGGCGCGCGTCTGCGCAATCGCGGCATCGGCGCCCGGCAAAAGCAAGACGAACTCCTCGCCGCCGTAACGCGCCAGGGTCTCGCCCGCATCGGCGAATCCTCCGCGCAAGCGCAAGGCCACAGCGCGCAGACAATCGTCGCCGACGATGTGCCCGTGGTTATCGTTGATTGCCTTGAAGCGGTCGATATCGATCATCAGCAACGACAACGGCAGGCTCTGGGCACGGCAGGATTCCCACGCCTGATCCAGGGCCTGGTCGAGATGACGCCGATTGAACACGCCGGTGAGGCCGTCGCGGTGGCTGACGTCGTGCAATTGCCGGTTCGCGTCCTCCAGTCGGTGCAAGGCGGCATGCAGTTCGCCGGTGCGCACGTCGACGCGCTGCTCCAGTTCCTCGTTGGTGGCGCGCATCAGGCGCTCGTTTTCGCCCTTGAGCAGGTTGATGCGATGCGCGAGCGAGAAACTCAGCAGCAACATTTCGGCGGCCGATCCGAACTGCACGCTGTACTCGGTGAGGAAGGTGCGTGGCAGCAGTCCGAACGACGACAGCGGCAGCGCGACACCGCCCGCGATCAGCAGACCCCAGGCGAGCAGGAAGTACATCGCCGGACGTGAGCCGCGTGCCGCACAGACGATCGCGGAGCCCGTCACCACCAGACCCATCGCGATCACCGCGACGTTCAGCGCGATCAAGGCCTCGTACTCGTAGCCGACGCAAGCCGCCGCCACCAGCGCCGTCGCGAGCACGATCACCGCATCGATCAGTCGCGCCACCCGCGGCAGCTGCCGGCGCAAGTCGAGGAAGCTGCGCGCGAACGCGATCGTGCTGGCGAGCAGGCCACCGAGTCCGATCGGCAGCGCCAAGTCCTGCCAGCGGGGCGAGTCCGGCCACAAATACTGGAAGCCGATGCCGTTGAACGACAGCATCATCAGCCCGAACGCGAGCACGTAAAGCACGTAGTAGAGATAGCTCGCATCACGGATCGAGAGCAGCACCGCGAGGTTGTAGAGCAGCAGCGCCAGCAATATCCCGTAGTACAAGCCGATGCCGATCTGTTCGGCATGCGTGCTGCGGTAAAGCTCGCTCGGGGTGAACAGTGCCAGCGGCAACTGCACCGAAGAATCGGATTCAATTCGCAGCAGGACATCGGCGCCGCCGTTCTCGGCCAGATCAAGCGCGAGATTCGGCCAGCGGTGCTCGTAGCTACGGGCCGCAAAAGGCACGGCGTCGCCCAAAGCATGCGTGTTGCGACGGCCGTCATCGTGCCGCACCCAGACCCCGATGCGATCCAAGCGCGGCTGCTGGATCGCCAGCACCCAGCGCGCGGCGGCGTGGTCGCGATTCTCGACCCGCAGATGGAACCAGAGCGCGTCGCGAGTGAAGCCGAAGCTGGCGTTGCGGTTCGGCAGCGGCGAGAAGCCGCCTGCATCCCGCGCGCGCCATGCGGCGTCCGGCGTCAGCGCATGGGCCGGATCGCGCAACACGCGCATGTCACCGGCGGCGTCGACCCGCGGAGCACTCGAGGGGTCGAGTGGCAGCGCCTCGCCGGCGGCGTGCGGCGAGCCGATCCAAAGCAGGCCCAGCAGCGCGAGGCGGAAGGCGGTCTTCATGCGTGAATGCTAGCGTCAATCGCGCTGCGCGACGACGCGCGTCGCAGGTTCGCGTTGCCGCGGGCGGATACGCTACCGTGCGCGGAGAACCCACGCCCGGGGAACTGAGTCGCGATGGACCTGCAACAGACGATCTTCCTGGTGATCCTCGCCGGTGCGCTGGCGCTGTTCGTGAGCGGGAAACTGCGTGTCGACGTGACCGCGATGCTGACGCTCCTGGCCTTGGTGTTCACCGGCATTCTCGACGGCAAGCAGGCACTGGCCGGGTTCTCGAGCGAACCGGCGATCATCGTGGCGGCGGTGTTCGTGCTGTCGGGCGGCTTGACCGCGACCGGCCTCACCGACCGTATCGGCAACGCGATCGGGCGCGCAGCCGGTGGCAGCGAATGGCGCGCGATCGCGGTGGTGATTCCCGCCGTCGCGGCACTGGCGGCGTTCTCGCATCATCTGATGGTTACGGCAATGATGCTGCCGATCCTGATGCGGCTGGCGCGCGAACAGAAGCTCTCTGCCTCGCGCCTGCTGATGCCGATGTCGCTCGCGGCCTCGCTCGGCACCACGCTGACCTTGATCAGCGCGCCGGCCTTCCTGCTGGCCGACGATCTGCTGCAGCGCTCCCACACCGAGGGACTGAGCGTGTTCTCGATCACGCCCATCGGTGTCGCCCTGGTCGCGATCGGACTGGTCTACATGCTGCTCGGACGCTGGCTGCTGCCCAAGCGCAGCGGCAGCGTCGACGAAACGGATTACCTGCGCCTGGAAAGCTATTACACCGAACTTGTCGTCGAGTCCGGTTCGCCCTGGATCGGCAAGCCGTACCGCGAGTTCCAGAAGCACTTTGAGGGTCGCTTGGAGGTGGTGGACTGGCTGCGTCACGGCACCCGCCTGCGGAGACGGCGAAATGAGGCTCCGTTGCAGCTCAGCGACGTGCTGCTGGTTCGTGCCTCCCCGGACGAAATCGCGTCCATTCGCGACGAACCCGGCCTGGCGCTGCACGCCGTGGCGAAGTACGGCGACGCGCAACCCGACGAGGCCAAGACCGAATTGCTTGGCGAAGAGCAACTGGTGCAGGCGATGGTCGCCCCGCATTCGGAGTTCGCCGGGCGCAGCGTGGGCGACATCGATTTCCTGCGAACGCTTGGCGTCGTGGTCGTGGGTTTGTGGCGCAAGGCCGGATGGCTGCGTGACGAGCTGTCGCAGGTGCAATTGCGCGAGGGCGACCTGCTGGTGCTGTGGGGCCGGCGCCAGCAGTTCACCGAGCTGGCGGCGCACCATGGCTTCCTGATGCTGGTGCCGTTCTCCGGCACCCAGCGTCAGCGGCATCGCTGGCCACGCGCGCTGGCCATCATGGTGGCGACGGTCGTGGTCGCAGCCGCTGAATTGTTGCCGGCCCACATCGCGTTCCTCGCTGGCGCCGTGGCGATGGTGCTGACGCGCTGCATCGGAGTGGAAGCGGCGTATCGCGAGATCGACGTACGCATCTTCGTGATGATCGCAGGCGTGATTCCGCTCGGCATCGCGATGCAGCAGACCGGCACTGCGCAGCTCTTTGCCGAATTGCTGCTACGCGTGGTTGCGGACTGGAGTCCGTTGCAGGTGCTGCTGGTGATGTTTGCGGCCGCGGCGTTGCTGACCCAGATCCTGTCCGACGCGGCGACGACGGTCTTGCTCGGGCCGGTGGCGGTTTCGGTAGCGGTCGCCTTGGGGCTGTCGCCGGTGCCGTTCGTGGTCTGCACCGCACTTGGCGCGGTCGCATCGTTCCTGACGCCCATCGGCCACCATGGCAATCTGCTGATCCTCACTCCCGGTCAGTACACCTTTGGCGATTTCCTGCGCGTCGGGGCGCCGCTCACGCTGCTGATCGGCTTCACCAGCGCCTGGCTGGCGCGTTGGTTGTGGCTCGATGGCGCGCTGTTGCCGGGAATGTAAGCCCACCGCGGCGCCTCACTCAGAACAGCTCGCCTTGGGCTACACCGAAGGTGCGAGTGTCCAAGCGCGGCCGTCGCTCCGGCGCATCCTGCGCCCGTGACACTGGCGCGTCCCTGCGCGGCGGTCGCTCCTGCGCGTCCTGCGCTCGCGACACTGGCGCGTCCCTGCGCTTCGGCGCGACGAACTGGGTGTGGTCAAGCCGACGTTCGCGACCTCCGTCGTAACCCAGACGCTGGTGCGCCAGACGAAAACGACGCGCAATCAACTGTGCGAACGGCCCACTTCCCGTGTGTCGTTGTCCGAAACTCGAATCGTAATCGCGTCCGCCGTGCAGCTGCTGCATCAGACTCATGATGTGCACCGCGCGCTGCGGGTAGTGCAGCGCGAGCCAGTCACGGACTAATTCCTTGAGTTCATGTGGCAAGCGCAGCAACACATAGCCAGCCGAAGTGGCGCCGGCCTCGCGACACGCTTCCAGCACCGCTTCGAGTTCCGGATCGTTGAGCATCGGAATTACGGGCGCGAACATCACGCCGGTCGGCACGCCGACGGCGCTGAGATTGCGGATCGCTGCAATCCGTCTGTGCGGTGCGGAAGCACGCGGCTCCATGCGCGCGGCGAGCCGGTTGTCGAGCGTGGTCACGGAAAAGAACACCTTGACCAGATTGCGCGCCGCCAGCGGCGCAAGCAAATCCAGATCGCGCTCGACCAGCGCGTTCTTGGTCACGATCGAGAACGGATGCCCGCACTCGGCCATCAGTTCGATCACCGCTCGCGTGATGCGATAGCGTCGCTCGATCGGCTGGTAGGGGTCGGTATTGGTGCCCAGCGCGATTGCGTTGACCTGGTAGCCGGGTTTCGCCAGTTCCTTGCGCAATTGCTCGGCGGCATTGGTCTTGGCGAACAACTTGGTCTCGAAGTCGAGCCCCGGGGATAGTTCGAGATAGCTGTGCGAGGGCCGGGCAAAGCAATAGGAACACCCGTGCTCGCAACCACGATAGGCATTCAGCGATTGTGAGAACGGCAGATCGGGCGAATCGTTATGGCTGAGGATGCTGCGCGCGCGTTCCTCAGTTACGGTGGTGCGCGGCGATTCCGCCGGCTCTCCCTCCACGAACCAGCCGTCGTCCTCGGCCTCGTGCCGCCGGCGGATATAGCGGCCCTCTGGATTGATCGCGGCACCGCGGCCCCTGATGCGTTCGCTCATGTGCTGCGCTCGTTCATGCCGGCAAGCTCCGTCACCCGCATCTCTCGGTCTGCGACTATGCTCGCACCATGATTGACGCCTTCGCCAGCATTAGTGATTGGATCCGCGACATCCCGCATTTGGGCCTGTATCTCTCGCTGGCCTGGGGTGGCTATTTGCTGTCGCTGGCAGGCTGGATCGTGTTGCAGAAGCGCGAGCCGGCAGCGACGCTGAGCTGGGTGCTAAGCCTGGCGGCCTTGCCTTTCATCGGTTTCTTCATCTACTACCTGCTCGGACCGCAGCGGATTCTGCGCCAACGCACCAAGACCTTGCGCTCGCGCGCGGCGGTGGCCTCGGCGATCCCGGAATCCGTACGTGAATACACCGACTCCGCTGATTTCGCCCGCCTCGCGCGCGCCACCACGGGTTACGAGCCGACGAGTTCGCAACCGCCGTCGCTGCTGGTGGGCGGCGCGCGCACCTTCGACGCCTTGATCGAGGCGATCGAAGGCGCGCAGCACCACGTGCATCTGGAGTACTACATATTCGAGCCCGACCGCACCGGGACCCTGGTGCGCGACGCGCTGGTATCGCGCGCGGCGGCGGGCGTGCGGGTGCGGCTGCTGCTGGATGCGGTCGGGTCGGGGCGGCTGTCGGCCCGATTTCTCGCGCCGCTGCGTGCGGCCGGGGCCGAGGTCGTCTGGTTCCATCCGTTCCGCCTGCGCTGGATCCGCAGCCCGCGCATCAATCTGCGCAACCATCGCAAGATCGCGGTGATCGACGGCCGCATCGGTTTTACCGGCGGCATCAATATCACCGACGAGGAGAACGAGCGCGTGCGCGGCGATGCCTACCGCGACCTGCATCTACGGCTGGAAGGCGCGGTGGTGCGCTGGTTGCAGGTGGCGTTCCTGGAGGACTGGTCATACGCCGCGAGGATCGCGTTACGTGACGAGAAGCTGTGGCCGCCAGTGGACCCCGGCGTGGTGCCGACCCTGGTGTTGCCGTCGGGGCCGGACTCGCCCTGGGAGGCGATCCATCGCCTGCATATCGAAGCCATCATAAAGGCCGACACACGGGTCTGGCTGGTGACGCCGTACTTCGTGCCGGCCGAGGCCGCGCGGTTCGCGCTTACGTCGGCCGCGCTGCGCGGGGTGGACGTGCGCGTGCTGGTGCCCAAGCGCAGTGATTCCCGCATCGTGAGCGCGGCGGCGCGTTCCTACTACGACGAACTGTTGGCCGCCGGAGTGAAGGTCTTCGAGTACCAGCCGCGCATGCTACACAGCAAGGCCTTGCTGGTGGACACGGAAACGGTACTGATCGGGAGCGCCAACTTCGACAATCGCAGCTTCCGGCTGAACTTCGAGTTGTCGTTGCTGCTGCGCGATGCGGCACTGGCGACGGAGCTGGAGGCCGTGTTCCTGACCGATCTGCGTGAGGCACAGGAAATCCTCCCCGACCGCCGTCGCGCCGGGCTGCCCCAGCAATTGGTCGAAGCCTGCGCGCGGCTGCTGTCACCGCTGCTGTAGCAAGCGCGAAAGTGAAAGCGGAGAGGGCCGCCGGACAAGGTCGGTTGGGCTAGACTAATATCCGGAATTTGGGTGTCTTGCGGAGGTCGCATGCGCTGGTTGTGGTTTATTTTTGCTCTGGGTAGTTTTGCGGTGGCATTTCGCACCCATTCGATGGGGCTGGCGGTGATCTGCCTGTTGGCGGCGCTGGTTTTCGTGCTGCTGGGCACGCTGGCTCTGGCCGCGAGCCGGATTGAAAGTCGTGGCCGCCACGAGTCGACCATGCTCGATCCGGTGGAAATGCAGCGCATGCGCGAGCAGATCGAGCGCCGCAAGCGCGAGGGCGAAGGCGGGGCTACGGTCGCCGCGAGCGGGAGCGGTGCAGCCACCCAGCGTCGCAACGATTCCGAGACGGATAACGACAGTGTCGGCGATGGTGGGGGTGACTAGCGGCTAGCGAGTTGCGCGGTAACGAGACAAAGACGAAGCATTCGGGCGTGAGCCCATTACCCAGGAGAAACCTGCATGTCGATTGAAAGTCTGCTCATCATCCTGCTGATCGGCGCCATCGCCGGCTGGCTCGCCGGCCTGCTCATGAAGGGGCGCGGCTTCGGCATTCTTGGCAACATCGTTGTCGGCATCATTGGCGCTTTCATCGGTACTTGGGCGCTGGGCCTGCTTGGGATCGCGATCGGCGGCGGCATCCTCGGCTCGATCCTCAACGCCTTCATCGGTGCGGTGATCCTGCTGTTCCTGATTGGCTTGATCAAGCGCGCGTAGTTCGCCGCTCTGTTCACGCCATACAGAACGGCGGCCCGACGGCCGCCGTTCTGTTTTGAGTCCCCCGTCAGAACTTCGCTTCGGAACATCACGCAGAAATATCCACATCCTTGGTCTCACGCAAGAACAGCGTGCCGATTACGAAGGTCATCAGCGCGATCACGATCGGATACCAGAGGCCGGTGTAGATATCGCCGGTGGCCGCGACCATCGCGAAGGCGGTGGTCGGAAGGAAACCGCCGAACCAGCCGTTGCCGATGTGATACGGCAGGGACATCGAGGTGTAGCGGATGCGGGTCGGGAACAGCTCGACCAGCCAGGCCGCGATCGGGCCGTAGACCATGGTCACGTAGATCACCAGGATCGTCAGCAGCCCCAGCACCACCGGCTTGTTGATCTGCGCCGGGTCGGCCTTTTCCGGGTAACCGGCGGCGGTGAGTGCCGCCTTGAGTTCTGCCGCAAAGCGCGCGGTTTCGGCCTGACCGCCGGCGGCATCGAGCGCGGACGCTTCGAACGAACGGATTTCGACCTCGCCCACGGTGATGCTCGCCACCCCACCCGCCAGCAGAGACTCGTTGCGGTAGGGCGTGCCGCCCTTCGCCAATGCCGACTTCGCAATGTCGCAGGAGCTGGTGAATTTCGATGTGCCGACCGGATTGAACTGGAAACTGCAGGTGGAAGGATCGGCATTCACCACCACGGGGCTCCTCGCCGCCGCACTCTCGATCGCGGGATTCGCGTAATGGGTGAGCGCCTTGAAGATGGGGAAGTAGGTCAGGGCGGCGATCAGGCAGCCGGCCATGATGATCGGCTTGCGTCCGATCTTGTCGCTGAGCCAACCGAACCCGATGAAAAACGGGGTGCCGATGACGAGCCCGCCGGCGATCAACAGGTTCGCCGTGGTCGGGTCGACCTTCAGCGTTTGGGTGAGAAAGAACAGCGCGTAGAACTGGCCCGCGTACCAGACCACGGCCTGACCCGCCGTAGCGCCAAAAAGCGCCAGCAGCACGATCCTGCTGTTGCGGGTCAAAAAGCTTTCGGTGAGCGGCGCCTTCGAGGTCTTGCCCTCGTCCTTCATCTGCTGGAACAACGGCGATTCATTCAACTGCAAGCGGATCCACACCGAAATGCCCAGCAGCACGAAGGACAGCAGGAACGGAATTCGCCAGCCCCAGGCCTCGAACGCTTCCGGTCCGAGATACAGCCGCACGCCGAGGATCACCAGCAGCGACAGGAACAGACCCAAGGTGGCGGTGGTCTGGATGAAGCTGGTGTACAGCCCGCGTTTGCCAGGCGGCGCGTGTTCGGCGACATACGTGGCCGCGCCACCGTACTCACCGCCGAGCGCGAGCCCTTGCAACAGGCGCAAGGTGATCAGGATCACCGGGGCCGCGATCCCGATCGATGCGTAACTGGGCAGGATGCCGACCAGAAAAGTCGACACGCCCATGATCACGATCGTGACGAGGAAGGTGTACTTGCGCCCGATCATGTCGCCCAGGCGTCCGAACAGCAGCGCGCCGAACGGCCGCACCGCAAAGCCGGCGGCGAACGCGAGCAGGGCGAAAATGAAACCGCTGGTCGGATTCAGCGCCGAGAAAAACTGCTTGGCGATGATGGCCGCAAGCGAGCCGTAGAGATAGAAGTCGTACCACTCGAATACGGTGCCGAGGCTGGAGGCGAAGATCACCTTGGCGTGGCCCTGGGTCATCGGTGCGGCGACGCGACCGGGTTGAGTTGCAGCAGTCGTCATGCGCGATGTCCTTGGCCTGTGACCCGGATGACGCCTCCGATTCCGCGAGGCGAAGGCCGCTACCCTGCGCGACTGGCGGGCCGCCGCGCAAGACCCGACACTATCGGCATTGTCGTCTTGCGAGAACACCATGAGCGCCCCCTTGCACCCAGCTTCCCCCGACTTCATCCGCGGAGCCCGTCTGCGCGCGGACGACTATGACCGCCTCTACGCCGAATCGGTGCGCGATCCAGAGGGTTTCTGGGCGCGCGCCGCGCAACGTCTCGATTGGATGACCGCACCGACGCAGATCAAGGATGTGTCGTTCCTGCCGGAAGACTTCCGTATCCGCTGGTACGCCGACGGCGAGCTCAATCTAAGCGTCAATTGCCTGGATCGACACCTGGCCACGCGCGGCGACAAGACCGCGATCGTGTGGGAAGGCGACGATCCGGCCGACTCGCGTCGCATCAGCTACCGCGAACTGCAAGGGATGGTTTGCCGCTTCGCCAACGCGTTGCGCAATCTCGGCGTGAAGAAGGGCGACCGCATCACGATCTACCTGCCGATGATTCCCGAAGCCGCGGTCGCGATGTTGGCCTGCGCGCGCATCGGGGCGATCCATTCGGTGGTGTTTGGCGGCTTCTCGCCGGACTCGATCGCCAATCGCATCGCGGATTGCCAGTCGAAACTGGTGATCACCGCCGACGAGGGCCTGCGCGGCGGCAAGCACGTGCCGCTCAAGACCCAGGTCGACGAAGCACTGAAGCGGGAAGGCAGCACCTGCGTTGAGACCGTGGTTGTGGTGCGTCGCAGTGGTCGTGGCGTGCCGATGCAGGTGCCGCGCGATCGCTGGTTCGACGTTCTGATCGATGGTCAACCCGAGACCTGCGAACCCGAACGAATGAATGCGGAAGACCCGCTGTTCATCCTCTACACCTCGGGCAGCACCGGCAAGCCCAAGGGCGTGCTGCATACGACCGGCGGCTATCTGGTGTACGTCAGCTACACCCACGAATGCGTGTTCGACTTGCGCGAGAACGACGTGTTCTGGTGCACGGCGGATGTCGGCTGGGTCACCGGTCATAGTTACGTGCTGTACGGGCCGCTGTGCAATGGCGCCACCACCCTGATGTTCGAGGGCGTGCCGAACTGGCCGGACACCAGCCGCTTCTGGAACGTCTGCGACAAGCACCGCGTGACGATTTTCTATACTGCCCCGACCGCGATCCGCGCCCTGATGCGCGACGGCGACGCACCGGTGAAAAAGGCCAAGCGCGATTCGATCCGCCTGCTCGGCACTGTCGGCGAACCGATCAATCCCGAAGCCTGGGAGTGGTACTGGCGCGTGGTCGGTGACGAACGCTGCCCGGTGGTCGACACGTGGTGGCAGACCGAAACCGGCGGGATTCTCATCGCGCCGCTGCCGGCGGCGATCCCGCAGAAACCAGGTTCCGCGACCAAGCCGTTCTTCGGCGTGCGACCGGCGATTGTCGACACCCAGGGCGCGGTGCAGGAAGGCGCGACCGAGGGCAATCTGGTGCTGCTCGATTCCTGGCCGGGCCAGATGCGCACGGTCTACGGTGACCATCCGCGTTTCATCGAAACCTACTTCAAGACCTATCCCGGCACCTATTTCACCGGCGATGGCTGCCGCCGCGACGCGGACGGCTACTACTGGATTACCGGACGCGTCGACGATGTGATCAACGTCAGCGGCCACCGCATCGGCACCGCGGAAGTGGAGAGCGCGCTGGTCGCCCATCCGAACGTCGCCGAGGCCGCGGTCGTCGGCTGTCCGCACGAGATCAAGGGCCAGGGCATTTACGCCTACGTCACGCTCAACGCGGATGTGGCGTCGAGCGAAGAACTGCGCAAGGAACTGGTGGCGTGGGTACGCAAGGAGATCGGCCCGATCGCAACCCCGGATCATCTGCAATGGGCGCCGGGCCTGCCGAAGACGCGCTCGGGCAAGATCATGCGCCGCATCCTGCGCAAGATTGCAGAGAATGCGCCGGATCAGCTCGGTGATACTTCGACCTTGGCCGATCCGTCGGTGGTAGAGAGCTTGGTGCGCGAGCGGTTGGTGCGGTGATGCGCCACGCAGGCGGGGCTGACAGACCCCGCCGTCGCATGGCCTGATCACGCCGCTGGGCTGGTCCGTCCCGCCTATCGATCTGGAACTGTTGCACCTTATCCATGGTCTGGCTTCCGCATGACCGCCCTCGCCTTCGATCCCTACCGCGCCGAACAGCGTCTGCGCTGGCACAATCGATTGACGCAATGGCGTGCCGAGATGGGACAAACCGCGCTGCACGGCGTCGCGCTCGCGGCGCTGTTCGCTCTGCTGCTCGTGCCACTGCTGCAGGTCGTGGGGAGCGCCGCGCCAATCGCGAACGCGACCCTTGCGAACTGGCCGTGGACGCTGGCGCTGGTGGCGTCGCTCGTCATGGCCTTGCGTCACGCGCAACGCTTGGTCGCGCTGCGTGCACGGCAGGCGCGCGAGTGGCTGGCCGCGCAACCCGTCGCGCGCCGGATGCAGACGCGGCGCCAACGCGACCAGATATTGCGCGACGCGCTGTGGCACGTGGCGGTCGGACTCGTGGTGTTGCTGTTGATCGATGCGCACGTTGCCGCACTGGCCGGCGTGCTGGTCTGCGTCTGCCTTGCCGCAGCAGTTGCGATTCCGCTGTCGCATCGACTCGCACCGCGCGCGCGCGCATCCGGCTATCTCGGCTCGCGCATTCCCGATGCAGGCATCGGACGCTTCTGGCGCTGGCAGCGGATCGAAATCGGCATTGCACTACGTGGCCGCAGCCTCTCATTCGGGATCTGGGCATTGCTGCTGGTGCCGATGGGCAGCGGAGCCTTCACCGTGATGGCGATCGCCATGGCGGGCCTAACACTCGCCGCGCTAACCACCGCATGGCATCGCTGTCTCGGGGTATTGCCGCAAGCCCAGGCGTGGCTGGCCGCGCAGCCGCTGTCGGGCGCGCGGCTGTTGCGCGCAACGGTCGCAGTTCCGCTGGTCGTGTTGACGACCTCGGTCGCGCTGATCGGCCTGGTGTTGATCGCACTCGGCACGCCGGCCCTTGCGGCGTTTGCCGCACTCGGCCTGATCGCGGTCGGCAGTCTCCAGTTCGCCTGCGCTGCCGCCACGCGGGCGCACCCGCGCCGCATGTCGATGCTGTTCCTCGTGCACGTGACCTTGCTGATCGGTGTGCTGCAAGCCCTTCCGCCGCTCGCCGTGCTGTGCTGGGCGCTGCAACTGGGGTTCTTGCTGCGTCAGGCGGCACGGCCATGAGCACCCGCCTGCTGCTCGAACACCTGACGCTGGCCTACGGCGCACATACCGTGCTCAAGGGCGTCGACCTGCGTTTGCAGGCGGGTGAGCTGGTCGGCTTGATCGGACCGAATGGCTCGGGCAAGAGCAGTCTGATGCGTGTCTGCGCCGGCGTGTTGCCAGCCGATGCGGGCGTCGTGCACATCGACGGTCTCGATCTGCGCTCCGAGCCGCTGGCCTCGCGCCGACGTTTCGGATACGCGGTGGAGCCTGAGCGCCTGCCATCGGCGCTGCGGGGTCGGCAGTGCATCGAACTGGTCGCGCGCACGCGCGATATCGGCCACGTTTCGCTCGAGGCCGCGTTCGCCTTGTCCGCCGCGCTCGGAATGACGCCATGGCTGGAACGCGAAGTCGCCGAGTACTCGCTCGGTACCCGGCAGAAACTGGCCGTGGTGCTGGCGCTGCTCGGAGAACCACCGCTATTGCTGCTGGACGAAGTGCTCAATGGCCTCGACCCACTCGCCGCGTTCGCGTTGAAGGAGGAACTGCGTCGTCGCGCCGACGGCGGTGCGGCCGTCCTGCTCGCCACCCATGGACTTGAAGTCGCCGAGCGCTTTCTCGACCGCGCCGTGCTGCTACTCGACGGCCGCATCGCCGCGGACTGGGACCGCGAAGCCTTGCAGCGATTGCGCACCGAGACCGACGGCGGCCTCGAAGCCGCGGTGGTGGCGCGACTGCGTGCGGCCATCTCGTGAATGACGCAACGCTTGCCGTGCGGCGCGCGATCCCCGAGCATGCGGTGATGCTGATGCAGCCTGCCCCGGAGCGTGCGCCTGGCTGGAACGGATTCAACGTGCACCTGTGGTGGCACGCCACCGATGACGTTGCGACGGCGCCGCGCGCGCGCCGTGGACGGCTTGATGTTTTGCTGCGGCGCGTGCTGTCGCGTTACGTTGATGTCGCACCTGAGGGGCTGCGCTTCGCGCGCGAGGCGCGCGGACGGCCGTACTTGCTCGGCACCGATCTCGTGGCAGACAACGTGCCGGATTTCAACCTCAGCGATACGCTCGGCGGGACCGTGATCGCGGTGGCGGAACGCGGACGCGTGGGTGTCGATCTCGAACGCATCGATCGTGTCCTGCCGCATCGCAGGCTGGCACGTCGTTATTTTTCGGAAAGCGAATCCGCGGCGCTGGACGCGATGGATGACGACGCGGCGCGGCGAGCTTTCCTGCGCTTGTGGACCGCCAAGGAAGCCTCGTGCAAGTCCACCGGCAGCGGCATCTACGGGCAGTTGTCGCACTGGGTGTTCGATGCGCGTGCCGAATCGCCCACGCTGGTCGCGCTGCCATCGGCGGCCGGCGAGGCCGCGCGCTGGCATCACCTGCGCCTGATGCCGGTGCCCGGATACACCGCCGTGCTGGCTTGCGATGGATGGTGCCCACAGGCGCTAGGTTTCGTACTGCCGGCTTAATCCTCCGCCGCTTCGACCCGATTGCGCCCCTTGCGCTTGGCGCGATACAGCGCGGTGTCGGCGCGACGCAGCAGTTCCGAGGGCTCTATGCCCGGATGCGGCACCACCGACGCCACGCCCAAACTGACTGTCAACGGGCTGTCGGCGTGCAGAAAGCGCTGGCGCAGCCGTTCCGCGCGCTCCATCGCCTCGGACAGATGCAGTCCCGGCAACACCAGCGCGAATTCTTCGCCGCCGAAGCGCGCGAGCAATTCGCGCACGGGGTGCACTTCCTGTCTCAACTCCTGTGCCACACGACGCAGTTGCTGGTCGCCTTCAAGGTGGCCGTGAAGGTCGTTGAACTGTTTGAAGTGATCCACGTCCGCCAT